>NZ_RJUL01000002.1:300000-571685 GCF_003751625.1 Gallaecimonas pentaromativorans | reverse complement strand
CCAGGCGCATATCCCAAGCAATACGCGTGGTTCATTAGCACCCTGGCCCAGTTCAAGCTCCCCGACCGACGACCAGACCGGTCATATCCACGCTGTATCCGGCCAAAACACAGCAAGTACCCAGCGAGAAAGAAAAAATGCCAGTCAGCTTAACTGACTGGCATTAGGCTGATGCCCGCTTTTTCATGGTGCAATATCTGCGGCGGCCTTGAACAGCAGCCGGTGCAGCGCCACCACTTTTTGTAAATCTCTTTGGTAGCCGCCGCCAATCACGGCAGCCACCGGAATTTCGGCAGCCAGACATCGGCTCAGCACCAACCAATCTCGCTGGTAAAGCCCCTGGCTTGAGACATTGAAATACCCCAGCTCGTCGTCGGCATGAATGTCGACTCCGGCGTCGTACAGCACCAAGTCCGGCTGATAGAGGCGCAGCACCAAGGTTAACGCCTCTTCTACGGCCGCCAGATAAGCTTGGTCGGCAATGCCGGCTGGTAGCGCCACATCAAGGTCGGAGTCCGGCTTACGGGCCGGGTAGTTGCGCTCGGCATGCACCGACACGCTGATGCAATCGGGGTGGCCGGCCAGCATGGTGGCGGTGCCATCCCCTTGATGCACATCACAGTCGAACACGAGCACTCGGCGCACCTTGCCTTGCGCCACCAGGGTTTGGGCGGCCATGGCCAGATCGTTGAAGATGCAGTAGCCGCCGCCCTGGGCGTAGTGGGCATGGTGGTAACCGCCGGATAGATGCAGGGCCAGGCCGTGTTGCAGCGCCAGTTCGGCGGTCAACAAAGTGCCGCTGTTGGCAGCCAGGGTACGCTCGATAAGGCGCTCACTCATGGGAAAGCCGATGCGCCTTGCCATCATCGTCGGCAAGCTCTGGCTGAGAAAACCTTCCACATAGGCTGGCTCGTGCCAGCGGCGAGGGTAGTTAGGGTCAGGCTCGGCGCTGAAATAGCGGTGGGGGTGGCCGGCCAGATCCTGGTCAAGCCAGGATCGGAGCGCGGCATACTTGCCGACCGGGAAACGGTGATTGGCCGGCAAGGGAAAGCTGTAACTGGTGTGATAAACCAGTGGCAGCATCAGTGCTGTTTGTCTAACCAGGCTTTGAAACGGGCCCGGGTAGCGGCGTCGGCCTGGCTCCACCAGTACTGGAGCTGCTGCTCTGCCATGTTGGTGCCATCTACGGTTACCGGAGCGGCTGCAGGAGCTGGGGGCGGCGGCGGTGCGTCGGGGCGGGGCGCAACAGCGGCCAAGGTTTTGCCTTTAGCGGTTTCCAGCACGAACTTGGGTGCTTTGGCCCACTTCTCGGCGGCATCGATATCGATAAGCTCGGGGGTGGTGAGCAGGTAGTTGCCGTCTTTTGGGATATCGAGGGTGATCCAGTGCTCGTCTACCGTCACTTTGGTGTGTGACTCAAAGCCGTCGTCGAAGATCCAGGAGTAGCTGACCTTCAGCTGGTGTTGGCCGGGGCTGAGCTCCAGCTTGTCGGTCTTGTTCCACAGGTAGTTTTTGACTTCCTGGTTATCCAACTGGTGGACATAGACCGCGTCCGACAATGTCAGCTCGGCGGCGTGGGCCGAGAGAGTAAAGAGGGACAGGGCCAGCAAAGACTTCAAACGCATTTAGTGCCTCCAGGCGGCCTCAAGGGCCTCCAGACGTTCTTCCAGTTCGGTAATGGCCTGGCGACAGCGTCCCAGGCGTTGGTACTGGCGCAGTATTTCAGCCTGATGTTGCATTGTCATGAAGCTGTCATTTTTTAATTCACGAATTTTCTGGTCCAGGCGCCGCTCGTACTCTTTGTATTCCTTGAGCTTGTCGTAAAGCGGCCGGTAACGCCCCACCACCGCCCTTAAGGCTGGTTGCACGGCAGGGCCGGTATCGTCGGCCAGGCGCTGCTGGTTAATGGCCCGCTTGAGGGCCAGGAATTTATTCTCAAAGGCTTCCAGGCGATGGCTGATGGCCTGAGCGCTGAGCTGGGGTGCGAGGGCGGCTAAATCATCGAGGCTGTCTTTTAGCTCATCGATATAAGGGCCGAAGGCGCGCCCTTTTTGCCGGAACAATCCTTCTGGAAACAAAGCTTTGTTGGGGTTTTTAGCAAGCCGGCCCTTGCGGGCGCGGTCGCTGTCGGCCTGCGCCGCTTGTCTTGCCAACTCGTCAAGGGCGACGTGCAGGCGGTTAACGGCTTCTAGTTGATCCACCAGGCCTCCCAGGCCAGTTTGCTGGCCATGACCAGCACCACGGTAATAAAGATAGGGCGAATAAAGCTGCCGCCAAAGCGTATCGCACAGTGGGCGCCAAGATAAGCCCCCACCATCAGCGCCGAGCCCATGGCCAGCCCCAGGTACCAATGGATATGGCCCAAGAGGGCAAAGGTGGCCAAAGAAGTGAGGTTGGAGATGAAGTTCATGGTGCGGGCTACGCCGCTGGCATGGAGGAGGTCGAGCTTATAAAGGGCCACGGTCGACACCGTCCAAAAGGCGCCGGTGCCGGGGCCGAATACGCCGTCGTAAGCACCCAGCACCGCGCCTTGCAGGCCTTGCTTGGTTTTGAGGCGCTGCCCTTGAGGTAGGTGGCGCCTACCCTCTTCTACCTTGGGCATCAGCAAGGTGTAAAGAGCGGCGCTCAGCACCGCCAGGGGCAGCAGCTTCTCCAGCCATTCGGCTTTTAACCAGTCGACGGTCAAGGTGCCGAACAGGGCGCCGAGCAGGGTGCCAAGGGCGGCGACTTTCCACAGCGCCGGATCAAAGAGGCGCTTTTTAAAAAAGGCCCAGGATGCGGTGCTGGCGCCGAAGGTGGACGAAAGCTTGTTGGTGCCAAGGGCCAGATGCGGCGGCAAGCCTGCCGTGAGCAGGGCTGGCACCGTCAACAAGCCGCCGCCACCGGCGATGGCGTCGATAAAGCCGGCGGCAAAAGCCACCATTGGCAACCACAGCCAAACATCGGGCTGCAATACCAGGTCGGTCACGTCGGGCTCCTTGGGATCAGCGTGTTATTTCGCGGCGAAAAGGGGGCAGGGCATTGAGCAGCTGGGCGCCGTAACGGCGGGTCACTAGGCGCCTGTCCAGAAGCACTATGGTGCCGTGGTCGGTTTCAGAGCGCAGCAGCCGCCCTGCGGCCTGGACCAACCGCCTGGCGACTTGCGGCAGGGCCAGGGACATGAAAGCGTTGCCGCCCTTGGCTTCGATATATTCGGCCTGGGCCTGGCTCACCGGATCGTCAGGCACTGCAAAGGGCAGCTTGGTGATGATGAGGTTGGTCAGCAGCTCACCTTTAAGATCCAGGCCCTCGGCTAGAGCGCCGGTCCCAAACAGGATTGAGCCCTGGCCGTTTTTGACCCTCAGCGCATGGGCGTCGAGCATGGCCTGGCGATTCTCGCGGCCCTGCACCAACGGCGCGATGGGCAGGCGCCCTTCCAGTTTTTTCACCACCGCTTCCATTTGCCAGTAGCTGGCAAAAAGCACCAAAGACGCCTCATTGGCCGGCAGCCATTGGGGGAGGACTTCGGCCAGCTCGTCGGTAAAGGCGCTGTCGGAGGGATCGGTCTTCATGGCAGGGATCACCAGCCGCCCCTGATTGGGGTAGTCAAAAGGCGAGGGCAGCACCTTATATTGGCAGCCTTCCATCTTGCCAAGGCCAAGCTCTCTAGCGGCGTGGCTAAAGCCCTGGTGGCTTTGCAAGGTAGCAGAGACCAGCACCGCACCGGCGCAAGGCTCCCAAAGCTTGTATTTAAGCTCGTTCGCCACCTCAATGGGGGCGGCCGAGAGGATGATGTCTTTGTCGGTGCGCTCAAGCCATTTGGCCCAGGGGATGGTTTGGTCTGCGGCCAGTGCTCCCCAGAGCTTTTGCAGGCGCTCGGCGCCTTCCATGGCGGTCAGCAGCTGCTCTTGCAGTGGCAGCAATTTCGGGGTGCTGTCGCTGTCGATAAGGGCCAATACCTGTTGCAGCTTGCCGTTGAGCTTTTGGGCGGCGGCGTGCTGATCTTCTGCCACATGCTTAAGCCATTTGGGCAACCTCCCTTCGGGAAAGCGGTATTGGGGCTCGTCAAAAAAGCGCTGGCGGCCAAGCCACTGGTAGACGCTTTGCTGGCCGCCAGCCAGTTCCTGGGCGGTGTCTTGCACCACCATCGAAGGGCCTACCAGACTGTCTTTTTTGACAAAGCCCTGCAATTCATCGAGCCAGCCCGGCAGGCGGGTCAGCCAGTCTTTGTCAGCCAGCAGGCGGCTGTGCTGTTCCAAAAAGGAGCGGGCGCTTTCGGCCAGGTGGTGGGCCTCGTCAATGATGTAAAAGGTGTTGTCAGGGTCGGGCAGCAAGGTACCGCCGCCCTGGGCAAGGTCGGTGAGCAGTACATGGTGGTTTACCACCCACAGGTCCACTTGCTCCGGTTTATCCCTGACTTTCCAATAAGGGCAGTCGCGATGGCCAGCGCCGCTACAACTCAAGCGGTCGCTTTCCAGGTTGCGCCATTGCTCCTGGGGGATAACCTTGGGCCAGCTGTCACGGTCGCCGTCCCATTTACCCGTTGCATAGCTATGCAGCAGCTTTTGGTACAAATCGGCGCCATTAAAGAGGTCGGCAGCACTGGAGGCACTTTGCAGTTTATGAAGGCAGCAATAGCGCTGGCGGCCTTTGAGTAACCGCGCTTCTACCTTAAGCCCCGCTTTAACCAACTGGTGGATGTCTTTCTTGATGAGCTGCTCTTGCAGCGCCACCGTCGCCGTTGCTACCACCACTTTGCGCTTATGGTGCCGGGCAACCGGCAAGGCACCTATCAGATAACCCAATGACTTACCGACCCCGGTGCCGGCTTCTGCCATCAGCAGCCGCTGCTGGCGGTGGTACTCACCCCCCAGGGTTTTGGCAACCTCTGCTATCAGCTGCTGCTGGCCTTTACGCGGGCGAAAGCCGGGGCTTTGTTCACCCAAAGTACGATAGAGGCGCTGGATCTCGGTCTTGGTTTTATCGGAAAGCAAAGTGGTTGGTCGGGCTAAGAGAGGTGACAGGATTGTACCTAAAAATTGTGTTTAAACGCATATTGATTGAAAAGTGCTCTTTTGGATGGTGAAAATTTAACAAATGCGATTAGTGCCAAAAGAAATGGTTAAAAAATGGACTGGCTAACTTCGGGAAATAAGCAAGTTGCCTGAGAAATGTACAGTCAATAACGAGGTAGCTTGGAGCTGTTTGGCCAGGATGGTGAAAGGCAGTTTACATCTTTGCTAAAAGAACCTTCATTATTGGTCGGCCTTTGCTTACTAACTCCTTGTATTTTGTAGCTTGTGTTGAGTTTGTTCACGGTTGTCGAGACTTGTCTTGCCAATTGTAATCATGGTGTTGACTGATGTTCTTTTACGTGTTTATAGTTTGGCGACGGTTGGGTTAAACCCAATAACAACAGCTGGTAATCAATACAAAGCTGAAACAATAAGCCATGGAAATGGTCCAGGGAGATAAAAATATGTATCGCAATAACAAGTTGGCGAACTCAGTTCGCTGGGCGCTGGTTGCTGCTAGTGCGGTTTCTGCGCTTTCAGTTGCCCCTGTTTATGCTGCTGATAATGCGGCATCAGATGAGCAGCCCGAGCGTATCGAAGTTACAGGGTCTCGTATTAAACGGACCGATCTGGAAACTCCGGTCCCAGTTACCATCATCTCTCGGCAAGATATCAAGCAATCTGGTGCTATCAACGTTGCTGATATTCTTAAACAGACACCTGTTGCAATTGCTGCTTCTGACCAGTCTAACAGCGTTTTCTCTACCACTACTGTTGGTCTAAACACGACTTCTCTACGTAACCTTGGTCAAGAGCGTACACTTGTTTTGGTGAACGGGCGTCGTTTTGTTTCTGGGGTAGACCCATCAACTGGTTACGCTGTTGACCTTAACGCTATCCCCGCCTCGCTCATTGAACGCATCGAGATTCTCAAGAGCGCCTCTTCTGCTATTTATGGGTCTGATGCTGTCGCAGGTGTTGTTAACATCATCACCCGCAAAGACTTCGAGGGTGTTGAAGTTGATCTGCAGACTGGCATTTCTGACCACAGCGACCGCGAACAGAATTCCATTAACATTACCACCGGCGGTAGCTGGAATGGTGGTAATGCTTGGGTTTCTATTGGCTATGACAAAGACAAAGGTTTGAAGTCATCAGATAGAAGTTTCTCTGCAAGAGACCAGGCAATTTTTCTTGATGATAATGGCAATGAGGTAGTTGGAGACCTGTTCTCCTCTTATCCTCCTCAAGGTCGTATTAGCTACACCGATGCAAACGGTGATAATCAAACTGTTAATGCCGATGGTACAGCGTACTCCGGTGGCTTTAACCGTGCTGCCTATCGTCAGTTGGTTACTCCGCTTGAACGTAAATATGCCGCGGCCGGTATTTATCAAGATGTAAACGACAAAACGCGTGTATGGACCGAGTTGAACTGGAACTCAACTGAAACCGACCATTCCACTATCGAACCTACTCCTCTGGATGTTTTGAATGACGTTTGGCTGCAAGACCGTAATGGTACTGGTGGCATGGACGTAAGTTCTCCGTTGATCCCTGACGCTCTGCGTCAACAGTTGGTTGCTGCTGGGATCACCAATTTGAACCAGACTAATGCCTTCGTTCGCCGTATGGTTGAGTTTGGTCCTCGTTCTACTGACCTTGAACGCAATACTATCCGTGTTGCAACTGGCGTTGATTACAATATCAACGATAACTGGCAGTGGAATAGCTACTTGACATGGGGTAAGACCAAGCAAGAGCAAGAAGATGGCGGCCAGATTAACATCGAGCGTGCGGCTCAAGCGCTTGATGTAATTGATGATGGTAATGGTAATCTGGTCTGCCGTAATGACCTTGCCCGCCTGCAAGGGTGCGTGCCACTCAATATTTTCGGAGAGAATGTTTCACAAGCTGCGGTTGACTACGTCCGGGTACCTGCAAAGGCCACTGGTGCAGCAGAACAATTTGTTGTGTCTACCGGTCTAACTGGTGATCTGCCTTTTGAACTACCTGGTGGTTATGTATCGATGGCTGCTGGTGTTGAACAGCGTCTGGAGAAAGGTAGCTATAATCCCGGCGAGCTGGCTCAAACTGGTGCCTCTTCTACCAACAAAACCGATGCAACCTATGGTTCACTTCACACAACCGATTATTACGTCGAGTTTGTATTGCCGTTGATCGAACGTTTGGAACTGGACTTGGCCGCGCGTTACAGCGACCACAGCATTGTGGGTGGCCAAACCACTTGGAATGCCGGCATTGAGTACTCACCGATTGATGACCTTAAATTCCGGGCGTCAGCTGCACGAGCTATCCGTACTCCCAATATTGCGGATCTCTATGCTGGTCGTGGTGAAACCTTTGCCACTGTATCAGACCCCTGTGATGGTGTAACAGCAACAACTGCTGGCCAGGTTGCAACTAACTGTCGTTCTATTCCTGCTGTAGCTGCGCGAATTGCAGCAAGCGGTTCCTTTGATTTGACTCAAGCAGAACGTCAAGGGACTGGTGGCTATGTTGGTGGTAACCCTGACGTCAAAGAGGAAACGGCGGACACTTGGAGCGGTGGCTTTGTATGGCAGATTATTGACGGTTTGTCACTCACCACGGACTACTACGATATTTCGGTGGACAATGCCATCTCTACCACGTCTCGTAGTGTAGTATTGAGCCGCTGCTTTGACGCTTCGTCTGCTGACTTCTCTGCCGACTGTAATGGCAATGCTATCAGGGATGTGCGGGGTGCTTTGATTGAAGTGAACTCTGGTACTGCCAACGAGAACAAGATCGATACCCGTGGTTTGGATGTTGATCTGACCTATGTGACTGAACTGTGGGGCGGCTCATTCAAAGCCAACTTGATTTGGAACCACTTGTTTGAGTTTAAAGAAACCGGTATTGCCGACGGCTCTTCTATCGATTACGCGGGGCAAGTACTCTACCCTGATAACCGTGCAAACTTGAACTTGTCATATAACTATGACGCCCTGACTGTCGCTTGGCGTATCCGTTATTGGGATAGCGTTGTCGATTCCGTTGACGAAGGTAACCTGAACTATACCGACGGTGCACCGTTGACGACTTACAACAATATCAGCTCTGTTTTCTATCATGACCTCAATGCTAGCTATGCATTCAACAACAATACGACTCTGAACGTTGGTATTAAGAATGCGTTTGACAAAAAACCACCTGTCCTGAACCAGAGTTCAGTCTCAGGAGCTACCGGTATTAATACTGCATCTGAAGCTTATGATGTAACTGGCCGATACTTCTTTGCTGGTGTTACTGTTAAGTTTTAAAAACGTATCTTGATGTGAAAGCCCCCTGCTAGGGGGCTTTTTTGTGGCTGAAACGGCCCTTACATTGGCCTATACCCAAGGGCCTAGTACCGAACCAATTAGTGGACTAGAGGTAGATACTTGTTTTCGGTCTTTAGCAAAGATAGGCCAGGAGTGAAGAAACGAGGAAAAAAGCAGGTAAGCCGATAAAATCGCAGAAGTAAACCGCCTTTATTCTATAAAGTGATCTCCTCTGCAGGCCTTATCTATGCTTTATTGACACCCTGAAACGAATCTGGAATCATCGACAGCTGGTGTATCTCGGGCGTTTTTCTGAGATGCAATCCTTCGAACGCCTACCACTGTTCGGTGAGTAGGGCTCTATAACGATAAGACGTTGGTTGGGAACTATGTCCAGACTAAGCAAGAGAAGCACACTCGCTGCGGCCCTTGCCGGTGCCTTTATGTTTGCCGGTAGCGCCGCTTACGCGGCCGATCCTCTTGTCTCTTCTCAAGACGTTGAGAAAAATATCAATGACGCCGCTGCGGCTTCGCAGGCCAAGATTGACAAGCTTTCGGATCAAACCCGTGACCTGGTTGCGGATTACCGCACCACCGTTGCAGAAACTGACAACCTGAAAATTTATAACGACCACATTGCCAAGCTGATTGACAGCCAGAAGCAAGAAATGGCTCGTTATAACAAGCAGATCACCAACATCACCAAGACCCAACAAGGTGTCGTGCCGCTGATGTACAAAATGATCGACGCTTTGGATCAGTTTGTTAAGCTCGACGTTCCTTTCGAAAAAGAAGAACGCACCCAGCGTGTTCAGCATCTGCGTGACATGATGGAAGATTCTTCTGTTTCTACCTCTGAGAAGTATCGTCAAATCCTCGATGCCTATCAGATCGAAGTTGAAAACGGCTCTAAGAGCTATGCCTGGCAGGGTATTCTGCCCGTCGATGGCAAACAGCTCTCCGTTGACTTCGTGCACGTTGGCCGTGTCGCCTATCTGGCGCTGTCTCTGGACCAGCAAAACGCTTGGTTCTGGAACCGCGAGAAGAAAGATTGGGAAAAACTGGGTGATGAGTACGTAACTTCCGTCCGTGAGGCCGTGAAGCTGGCTCGTAACCAGGCTGCACCTAACCTGATGAAACTGCCAATCGAAGCACCGGAGTCTGCAGAATGAAAACTGTATTGAAGAGCGTAGTGCTGGCTGCTGGTCTGGTTTTGACCGCCCAGCCTGTTCTGGCCGCAGCTCCTCAGGCGAAGACCCTAGAGCAGTTGCTGCAAGATGTTCAGAAAGACCGTCTTTCTGACAACAAAATCAACAAGCAACGCGAACAGGAATTCCTGTCCGCTCGCGCTGACAAGCAAGCTCTGCTGAGCAAAGCCAAGTCTGAACTGGCTGCCGAGCAAGCTCGTGGTAAGCAACTGGAAGCCTCCTTTGCTGACAACGAGAAGCAACTGGCTGCCCTGGAAGAGAAACTGACCCTGGCCGTTGGCAACATGGGTGAGATGTTTGGTGTTGTTCGTCAGGTTGCTGGCGACGCCCAATCCCGCTTCCAGACCTCTATCATTTCCGCCCAGTACCCTGGCCGCGATAAAGAAATGAAAGAACTGGCTCAGTCTAAAGAGCTGCCTGAGCTGCCACAGTTGGAAGACCTGTGGTTTGCTCTGCAAAAAGAAATGACCGCCTCTGGCGAAGTGGTTAAGTTCAAAGCCCCTGTTATCACCGTTGACGGTGAGAAAAAGGAAATGGACGTAACCCGCGTTGGCGCTTTCAACCTGATGAGCAGTGACCAGTACCTGGTTTACAACTCTGAAAGCGGCACCGTTGACGAGCTGTCTCGTCAGCCTGAGTCTTACATGACTGATACCGTTATCAGCTTCGGTAAGAACACCTCCGGCTACTCGCCTCTGTATGTTGACCCTTCCCGTGGCACCATCCTGACCCTGATGACGCAGAAAGTGACTCTGCTTGAGCGTTACAACCAGGGCGGTACCGTTGGTTACATCATCACTGGTGTACTGGCACTGGGTCTGCTGATCGTTCTGGAGCGTCTGATTGTTCTGGGCGGCATGAGCGCGGCTATCAGCCGTCAGCGCAAGTCCGACACCCCCAGCGATAACAACCCTCTGGGCCGTATCCTTAAGGTTTACGAAAACAACCGTAACGTTGACGTAGAAACCCTTGAGCTGAAGCTGGACGAAGCCATCCTGAAGGAAACCCCGCGTATCGAGCGTGGCGTATCCGTCATCAAGGTTCTGGCTGCTGTAGCCCCGCTGCTGGGTCTGCTGGGTACTGTTACCGGTATGATCGACACCTTCCAGTCCATTACCCTGTTCGGTACTGGTGACCCGAAAATCATGGCCGGTGGTATCTCTACCGCGCTGGTAACCACCGTACTGGGTCTGGTTGCTGCTCTGCCGCTGATTTTCCTTCACTCCATCGTGTACTCACGTAGCCAATCCCTGATCCACCTCGTTGAGGAACAGGCTGCTGGCATCATCGCTGAGCACGCGGAGAAGGAGTCTAAGTAATGATGCTCTTCCTGATAGAGCTTTGGGAATCTGTCAGGGATTTTATGAATACCGGGGGTATAGTCCTCTACTGGCTGGCCCTCGTGCTGTTCATCATGTGGGTTCTGATGATCGAGCGCTATCTGTACCTGACCACAGGTTTCCCCAAATTGGTGAAAACTGTGCTGGGTAACTGGGACGCCCGTGAAGACACCACATCCTGGTACGCGCATAGAATCCGTGAGGCATGGATCTCCCAAGCCAATGAAAAGTTGAACGCGCGCATGCAGCTTATCAAGACCATGGTTGCCATGTGTCCCTTGATCGGACTGCTCGGCACTGTAACCGGTATGGTGCATGTGTTCGAAATCATGGCTAACACCGGTACGGGTAACCCCCGTCTGATGGCGTCAGGTATCTCCATGGCCACCATCCCGACGATGGCAGGCATGGTTGCGGCGCTGTCTGGTGTGTTCTTCAGTTCACGCCTGGAAGCCAAGGTTAAAGTTGCAAGCCATCGCCTCGTCGATAGCATGCCGCATCACTAAGAGAGAGTAGCTATGGCACGTAGACGTGTACGGCAAGAGGAAGAAGCCAGCATTGACATGACTCCGATGCTCGACATCGTGTTCATCATGCTGATCTTCTTCATCGTGACCACCTCTTTTGTCAAAGAGTCAGGTATTGATGTAAACCGCCCAACGGCAGCAACTGCTACCAAGAAAAAAGCGGCCAATATCTTTATCGCGATTAAAGAAAACGGCGAAATTTACATGGAAAAACGCCAGGTGGATGTGGAACGTGTTCGCGCCAACGTTGAAAAAATGTTGGCCGAAACTCCTGAAGCATCTGTTGTTATCCAGGCCGACAAGAACTCCAAGCACGGTGTTGTTGTGCAGGTTATGGACCAAGTCAAAGCTGCGGGCGTCGATAAGATCTCCGTTGCCGCCGACCCTGGGAGTTAATTATGGCTAGATCCATAGCAAGCATATTGCTGGGGATTGCGGTCACGTTTCTCCTGATCTGGTTCATGGCCTATCTGATCTCCGGTGGAGCGCAGCGGAACCCAAGTTCTGCTGATGCCCCGACGATCGATATCTCTGTGAACAAGCAGGAGACACCTCCCCAGAATAAACAGCGGGAGCTGCCGAAGAAGCCACCACCGCCTAAGCAGCCGCCTAAGCCGCTGAAGGCTATCCCGGATGAGCCGAGCAAGCCTCAGCAGCAGATGCAGAATCTGAACATGCCGAAGATGGACTTCTCATCGCGCGGTTCAGGCCCTGCAATGGGTGCCCCCACCATTGGTGGCGGTATGGGTGGTGACGGCGATGCAACGCCTATCTTCCGTATGGATCCTAAGTATCCGGTGGAAGCGGCCCGTGATGGCAAAGAAGGTTGGGTAAAACTGAGCTTCACCATTAACGAAGTCGGTGGTGTTGAAGACATCGAAGTTATCGATGCCCAGCCGAAGCGGATCTTTGATCGCGAAGCCAAGCGCGCCCTGGCCAAGTGGAAATACAAGCCGAAGATCATCGACGGCAAGCCTGTTAAGCAACCTGGGTTGACAGTTCAACTGGACTTCAAGCTGGAGGGTAAAAAGTAATGAAGATGAAAAAACTCGCTTCTTCCTTACTGGCAGTGTTGGCCTTGGCCGGCACTGTCACCCTGTCGCAGTCCGCTGTGGCTGAAGACAACGTGGTGCAGGTCAAGCAGGTGCCAAAGCGCAAGACTCAGGCATTGTCTGAGTCTGCTGGCCGTTCAGTGAGCAAGGCGTACGACCTCTTTTCTAAAGAGGACTATGCCGGCGCGCTGAAGATCATGCTGGATATGTCACCTCGTGATGGTTACGACAAGGCTTATGTCGATCGCTTTATCGGTACCATTTATTACTATCAGGAAAAGTACGACCAATCCCTGCAGTACCTAAAGCGTGCTGCTGATTCCAGTCAGCTGAACCAAGTAGAGCAAGAAGGCGTATTGCGCCAGGTCGGCCAGATGCTTCAGCAACAGGAAAAGTGGAAAGAGTCGCTCACTTATCTTGATAAATGGATGGACTATTCCGGTAAGGAAAGTGCTGACGTTTACACCATGATGGCTCAGGCTTATTACCAGCTGAAGCAGCTGGATAAGGTTGTGCCGTTGGCCGATAAAGCCATCAAGCTTTACAAAAAGCCCAACAAAAACCCGTACGTGTTGAAATTGGCTGCATATTTCGATCGCAAGATGTACAAGCCGATGATCCCCGTACTGGAAGAGCTGGTGAAGCTTGAGCCAAAAGAGAAGCAGTGGTGGATGCAGCTTGGTCAGGCCTACATGCTGGTTAACAACACCGATAAGGCGTTGGCGACCTATGCATTGGCTTACAAGCAGGGCTTCCTCACCAAAGAAAACGAAGGCAAAGTACTGGCACAGCTTTATGCGAACCAAGACATTCCTTACAAGTCTGCGGTGATCCAAGAGAAGTTCATGAAAGCGGGCCTTATCCCGCAGGATGAGTCTTCTCTGTCCACGCTGGCCAATACCTGGCATAACGCCAAGGAATTGGACAAGGCTATCGACTATTACGGTAAGGCGGGTGAAGCCGGCGATAACGGTAAAGACTTCCTGAAACAGGGCAACTTGCTGCTGGAGCAGGAAAAGTACAAGGCGGCGATTGTTGCTTTGAACAAGGCCGTTAACGCGAAAACTGGGCTGTCACACTCTGAACCGGGTCGTGCTCATCTTGCGCTGGCTCAGGCATACTTCTTCCAAAAGTCCTATCTTGAGGCGCTTCAGCAAATCAAGTTGGCGAAGAACTATGACGATACCAAGAAGACCGCTACTAGCTGGGAAGGCTACGTGCGGGATGAAGCCGCTCGTAAGAACGTTAAGCTCTGATAAAAAGCCCCTTCGGGGGCTTTTTTAATGTCTGTTTTAAGCCTCTTTGGTCATTTCCCTCTTTACCTGCTTTTGTAGAGACTGTTCCTAAAGCCTATCTTGATGCTTCGCAGGTCAGACCTTACCAGTCTTGCTCGTAGATGAGCTGTTGTCACGCTTTGAACTTGAGTGCTCTCCTTGCTCCCTCGTTGTGTTTCAGACCTTCGCTGAAGCTAACGCCCACGATCTGGTTGTTTGTTTTTTCATCGGTAGGCGCTGTTTACAGACAGAAGGGCCTCTCTGTGTGTCTCCATAAATGGCCATTTTGTTTTAAATTTGATGCAATATGGTTCTTATATTTAAATTTGTTTTTTTATTGTTTTTGTTTTTTGTTTTTTGTTCTTTTCCGGCTGCCGGCTGTGAGACCAGTCACAAAAAAAGTTCCCTGTGCAAAAAAAATGGGCAAAGAGTGCATAGCTATTCAATCTATATGCCTTTTTTTATGTTGTTGTTTTATCTGATTTTATTTTTTATTTTATCTTTTTATTAACTTTTAATTGTGGTTTTGTTTTTCAAATTGCAGTTGCGGTTAAACAATAAAAACCTTTTGGCATCATGTTGTTGCGTTGACATTAAAGTGGCTCTGTTTAAGTATCAATGCGGTTTTAAAAACCCGAAAAACAACCACAAATCCTAATGCGAACAAAATATCGCCAAAGGAAACGATGTCATGATGTCAAAAAATAAAACTTCCAAAGCTGTTAGCTGGGCGTTGCTGGCAAGTGCTACTGCTGCTGTAGCCATGCCTGTCCTGGCCGCCGACAACGGTAACGATGTTGAGCGTATTGAAGTAACCGGTTCACGCATCAAGCGTACCGACATGGAAACCGCTTCTCCGGTTTCTGTTATCTCTGCCAAAGATCTGCAAGCCAGCGGTTATACCTCTGTTGCCGACGTACTGGCCGACTCCACCTTCAGTGCCGGCGCGCCTACCGGTGCCGCCTCTAACAACGGTGGTAACGGTGCTTCTCGCGTAGATCTGCGTGGTCTGGGCTCTGCCCGTACCCTGGTGCTGGTAAACGGCCGCCGTATGGTTAACTCCGGTACTGGTGCTGACTCCTCTGTCGATCTGTCTACTATCCCTGTAGGCATGATTGAGCGCATCGAAGTCCTGAAAGATGGTGCTTCCGCTGTTTATGGCTCTGACGCCGTAGCCGGTGTGGTGAACATCATCACTAAGAAAGACTTCCAAGGCCTGCAAGTAGACGCCAGTTACGGTGGCACCAGTCGTGGCGACGCCAACACTGGCGAAATCAACCTGCTGATGGGTGGTAGCACCGATAAAGCCAACGTGGTTATCGGCGCCTCCTATGTTGACCGTGGCCTTGCCAAGCAAAGCAACCGTGGCTGGTCTGATTGTGCCAAAGATGGCCTGCCAGACGGTGCCTGTGGTGGCGGCTCTAGCTATATCCCCGGTGGTTCATACAACGCTGGCGATGGCTACATGCAGCAAGACGCCAGTGGCAACTGGGTACCCCAGACCGATACCTATAACTACATCCCTTACCAGTACCTGTACACTCCTCAGAAGCGTACCTCTCTGTTTGGTAACGGTTCTTATCAGCTGACTGACAACACCCAGCTGTTCAGTGAGTTCCTGTACACCAAGCGGATGTCCAACCAGCAGCTGGCTCCTTCTCCGGTAAGCCTGGAGATCCCCGCTGGTGCCACCGGTAACCCGGAAAACAAAGCCGTAACCTACAAGCGCCGTATGACCGACGCCGGTACCCGTGGCTACGAGCAGACCGTTGATACCACTCGCTATGTGATTGGTGCTCAAGGTTACCTGGATATTCATAATGGTCTGGATTGGGACGTGTCCTACACTTGGGGCCGTAACGACTCCGTGTCCAAGGTTTCCAACCTGCAGAACACCTCCAAGATCCTCGACACCGTTGATCCGGACAAGTGCGGCGGCGATTCTGGTATCCCCTGTGCCAACTGGTTCGTGGGTGAAGGTCAGCTGAGCCAAGACGTTCTGGATTACGTTGACTATACCGACCAGTCCACCGGCGGTAACGAGATGAACGTTATCAACGCCAACATCTCCGGTGACCTGTTCGAACTGCCTGCCGGTATGTTCAGCTTCGCGTCCGGTATCGAATACCGTCGCGAGAAGGGCTGGTTCCAGCCTGACTCCGTGACTGTAGCTGGCGACAGCGCACAGTCTCAGCAAGACGCCACCGCTGGTAGCTACGACACCAAACAGATTTACGCGGAATTCGCTATCCCTGTTCTGTCCGACAAGTTCCTGGTTAAAGACCTGTCTATCGAAGCAGCTGCCCGCTACTTCGATTACTCTACCTTCGGTAGCGATTCCACCTGGAAACTGGGTCTGACCTGGCGTCTGAACGACGACTTCATGCTGCGTGGCGTACGTTCTACCGCCTTCCGCGCTCCTACCGTATCTGAACTGTACGGCGGTAGCGTAGGTAGCTTCGACTACCTGGACGATCCCTGCTCTGACTACGGTTCTGGCAGCGCTTCTTCTACCAAATACCAGACCTGTAACACTCAGATCGGCAACACCGGCTACAAGTATGGCGACTCTCAGATCGAAACCACTTGGACTTCCGATCCGAACCTGAAGCCTGAAAAAGCTGACACCCTGACCCTGGGTGCGGTGTGGAGCCCGAGCTTCATCAACGGTTTCTCTGCGACTCTTGATTACTACAAAATTGAGATCAAAGACGCTATCGACCGTATCGATGCTCAGGAATACCTGAACAACTGCTACAACGGCGATTCCAATGCCTGTAGCGTGCTGAAAATCGAGCGTAGCGCCAACTCCGGCGACATCACCTACATGTCTCGTCCGCTGACCAACATCGGCAACGAGAAGATCAAAGGTGTTGACCTGGATATGCGTTATGCCTTTGATGCGGCCGGCCTGGGCTGGACCATCACCTGGGATACCAGTTACCTGGACGAGTACACCAAAGAAGGTATCGACTACGCAGATACCATCAGTGGTGACCAAGGCGCCTACGCCAAGTGGAAACACAACGCTAGCCTGGCTCTGAGCGGCGACAGCTGGGATGCCAAGTGGACCGTACGTTACATCGACGGCATGCACGACGATGGCGCATACGAAAACGGTACTCCCTACACCTTCAAGACTGACTCTGTTGTCTACAACGACCTGTCCGGTAGCTATCACTTCAATGACAGCACTACTGTGACTCTGGGCGTAGACAACGTCTTCGACGAAGATCCGGCCTACGTACCTGACTACTCTGACGCCAACACTGTGCCTGAGGCATATGACGTTCTGGGTCGTTACGTATACGCCAAGCTGAGCTGGCGCATCTAATTCCCATTAACGGGAAAACAAAAAGCGACCTTCGGGTCGCTTTTTTATGGCTTGTTAACGAGAAAAGGTGATCTTTATCCTGCTATTGCAAGACATCCTTATTTTTTGCTTTGGCGAGGAATTAAGGATTTTCATGAAGAGTGCCATGTCGATAAATGCGTCTTTATTGTTTCTGTTTTAATTTTTATTTATCAAATCCCCGTTAAGCCCAAGAAATTCAGATTCTGATTTTAACAATTTGGCATCATCTGCTGCTTCCTTATTTGCTATTTTCCTCTCTATGCGTCGTTTGACGGCCACATGGCTGTCCATGACTATCAACTCGCTTTTTAAAACCAAGCAATAAAACAGGCCGTTTTTTACGCAACCTCTGCGCTAACGGTTAATAAAAAAGGGAGTGTGTCATGATGTCTCAAACCGCCATTAATAAGGCTGTCAAATGGGCGCTGCTGAGCGGCGCTGCTATTACCGTCTCGCTGCCGGTTCTGGCCGCCGACGATGCCAATCAAACCGAACGCATTGAAGTCACCGGTTCACGCATCAAGCGTACCGATATGGAAACCGCCAGCCCGGTCACCGTGATCTCGGCTAAAGATCTGCAGGCGAGCGGTTATACCTCAGTTGCCGATGTGCTGGCCGATGCCACCTTCAGCGCCGGTGCGCCGACTGGCGCCGCCACCAACAACGGCGGTGAAGGAGCGGCGCGGGTTGACCTTCGCGGCCTGGGCACAGCTCGTACCCTGGTGCTGGTCAATGGCCGGCGCATGGTCAACTCCGGTACCGGTGCCGATTCCTCCGTGGATCTGGGCTCCATTCCGGTGGGCATGATTGAACGTATCGAAGTGCTTAAAGACGGCGCTTCCGCCGTGTATGGCTCTGATGCCGTGGCCGGGGTGGTGAACATCATCACCAAGAAGGACTTCCAGGGCGTGCAGCTCGATGTCAGCTACGGCGGCACCGACAAGGGCGATGCCAACACCGGTGAAATCAACCTGTTGATGGGCGGCAGCACCGATAAGGCCAACATCGTGGTAGGGGCCAGCTACGTTGACCGTGGCAGCGCCATGCAAAGCAACCGCGATTGGTCAGACTGTGTCAAAGACGGCACCGCCGCCGGCAACTGCGGCAGCGGCAGTAGCTATATCCCCAGTGGCTCGGTAAACGCCGGTGACGGCTACCTGCAGCAAGATGCCAGCGGTAACTGGGTGTCCCAGACCGACAGCTACAACTACGTGCCTTACCAGTACCTCTATACCCCACAAAAGCGCCTGTCGCTGTTTGGTAACGGTTCCTACCAGCTCAATGACAACACCCAGCTATTCAGCGAATTCCTCTACACCAAGCGGACCTCAAACCAGCAACTGGCGCCGTCTCCGGTTGCCCTGACCATCCCTGCCGACGCTACCGGCAATATCTGGGGCAGCGACGTTTACTACAAACGGCGGATGACCGACGCCGGCGCTAGGGGTTACTCTCAGGTGGTGGATACCAGCCGCTATGTGTTGGGCGCCCAGGGGTATCTGGATATCCACAATGGCCTGGATTGGGATGTCTCTTACACTTGGGGCCGCAATGACGCGGTGAGCAAGGTGTCCAACCTGCAAAACACCTCCAAGATCCTCGACACTGTCGATTCCAGCGTCTGTGACAACGTTACCATTCCCTGCGCCAACTGGTTTGTCGGTGAGGGTGAGCTGAGCCAGGACGTCCTCGATTACGTGGATTACACCGACCAGTCCACCGGTGGCAACGAGATGAACGTGGTTAACGCCAACATCTCCGGCGACCTGTTCGAGCTGCCGGCCGGTATGTTCAGCTTCGCTTCCGGTATCGAATATCGCCGCGAAAAAGGCTGGTATCAGCCTGATTCTGTGACCGTTGCCGGCGACAGCGCCCAATCTCAGCAAGACGCCACCGCAGGCAGCTACGACACCAAGCAAATCTACGCCGAGTTCGCCATTCCGCTGCTGTCCGATAAATTCCTGGTCAAGGACTTGTCGGTAGAAGCGGCCATCCGTTACTTCGACTACTCCACCTTCGGTAGCGACAACACCTGGAAACTTGGGATCACTTGGCGCCTGAACGACGATTTCATGCTTCGCGGCGTGCGGTCAACGGCCTTCCGCGCCCCGACCGTGTCCGAGCTGTACGGTGGTAACGTCGGTAGCTTTGACTACCTGACTGACCCTTGCTCCGGTTACGGCAGTGCCAGCACCAGTTCTTCTCTTTATCAGAACTGTAACGCCCAGATTGGCAATACCGGCTACAGCTACAGCGACTCGCAGATTGAAACCACCTGGACTTCTTCTGACGATCTCAAACCTGAGCAAGCTGACACCCTGACCCTGGGCGCGGTGTGGAGCCCGAGCTTCCTGAATGGCTTCTCGGCCACGGTGGACTACTACAAAATCAAGATCACCGATGCCATCGACCGTATCGACGCCCAGTCTTATCTGGACAACTGCTATAGCGGCGACAGCGCGGCTTGTGATGCCCTGAACATCACCCGCAGCTCCGTCTCCGGCGATATCTCTTATATGTCACGCCCCTTGACCAACATCGGTAAAGAGGAAGTGTCCGGGGTGGATATCGATGCCCGTTACGCCTTTAATGCTTGGGATCTGGGCTGGACAGCCAGCTTTGACAGCAGCTATTTGGGTAAATACACCAAGGAAGGGGAAGACTACGCTGGCACCATCAGCGGTGACCAAGGCGCCTATGCCAAGTGGAAGCACAACGCCAGCCTGGCGGTGAGCGGCGACAGCTGGGATGCCAAATGGTCGGTGCGTTATATCGACGGCATGAAGGACCTGAACCTGACCAGCTACAAGACCGACTCGGTGATTTACAACGACTTGTCCGGCAGCTATCACATCAATGACAGCACCACCTTCACCCTGGGTGTGGACAACGTCTTTGACGTCGATCCCGAATACGTTCCTAGCTATTCGGACGCCAACACCGTACCTGAGGTGTACGACGTGCTGGGTCGTTACCTCTACGCCAAGCTGAGCTGGCGTCTGTAACTAAAAAGGTGGCCCTGGGCCACCTTTTTACTCTGCTTGGCAGGCCTTACCTGCCCAACCGACTTTCTCTGGTTCCTCCCTGGATGAGAAAGCATGGCGGCCCAGCCGTCTTTTCGGGGCTGACCTTGTCAGCCCCTTTTTTATTGCGGCAGTGGCGCGCTGGTGGCCTTGACCCGCTCGTCTGAGTAACAACCCAGGACTTTGACAAAACGGGTGATGGCGCAGAGCTCCTGGTAGGCCTGCTGCCACTCATCGCTTTGGTCGTTGGCCTGCACATCCATGTAAAACAGCTCTTCCCAGGGGTTGCCGGGAATGGGGCGCGACTCGAGCTTGGTCATGTTAAAGCCGTGCTGCTGCAATACCTGCAAGGCGCTGACCAGGGCGCCCGGCGTGTTGTGGGTGGCCATGATAAGGCTGGTTTTGGCCGGTAGCTGGCTGGGCACGGTGTGGGCGTCGCGGCTGACCAGGATAAAACGGGTGTGGTTTTCCTCCTGGTTGGCAAGGTGGCGGTCAATGGCCACCAGCCCGTAAAGGGCGCCGCCGCTTTCCGGGCCTATGGCAGCAATGGGGTCGTCGCTCTCGGCCACCTTGGCCATGGCGTGGGCCGATGACGGGCAGGCTTCCTGCTTGAGGGTGGTTTTGCCCAGGTAATGTGAGCATTGCAACAAGGCCTGGGGGTGGGAGTAGACCCGCTCAATTTTGTCGAGGCTAAGGCCGGGTTTGACCAGCAGGTGGTGGTCCACCTTCAGGTAGGTCTCACCGATGATATGCAGGTGGGTGTGGCGCAGCAGATCGTAGACATCGTTGATGGAGCCAGAAGAGGTGTTCTCGATAGGCAGCAGCCCCAAGGGCGCCCGGCCGTCTTCCACGGCTTTGACGATATCGGCAAAGCTCTCGCAACAAAGGCCCTGGAACTGGCATTGGCGGCGGCTGGCGTAACCCTGGGCTGCCAAGTGCGAATAGGTGCCGGGGCGGCCAAGGTGGGCAATATGCAACACGCCTTTTTCATCCCCTTGCTGCATCCAGGCCTGCTGCAATAGCACCGAGTCTTCGATGATGACATGGTAAAGCCGGGTCAGGTAGGCAGGATCCAGGCCCAAAGCCTGACCTTTTTCCATCAGACTCAGCAGCAGGCTCGCTTCGCGGGCGGTATCGCGCACCGCGCCCTGGCGCTTGGCTTTGTCTTTGGCAACCGCCAGAGCCAGTTGCCGGCGCTTGGCCAGGCTGCTTAGCAGGTTTTGGTCCAGCGCTTCGATTTCCTGGCGCAGGGTATTGAGATCCATAACTCCTCCAATACAAAAAAGGCCTCCCGTTTGGGAGGCCTCATGATGCTGCTGACATAACCTCATGCCGCATCATCGCCTCCCTTGAAGGAAGCGAAGAAGCAAAAAAAGAAGAGGGCGGCTGTGTTGGTCATCGGCTCGGTTTACATTTGTCAAGTGACCACAGCATGCCTACAGCAAGGAGTGTTGGCAAGTTTTTTAAACGGCTTTACTGGCGCAGCGGGCGCAGCGCTGCTCGGCGGCATCTTTGATAAGCCGCTCCATCTCGATTTCCGCTTCGCAATCGGCGCAGATCCCAAAGAGCCCAAGGTCAAGCTGGCACAGAGCGGCTTCTACCTTGCTCAGGCGGTTACACAGGCCATAAAGCTGGCGGTCAGGGTAACTGGGCAGCTGCTCGCCCAAGCCATCCACGCCCTGACTGGCAAGGGCTTCCAATAGCGCCCCCGGCGCCCCCAGTTCGATAAGGCGAGCGCGGATCTGCTGCAGCAGCTGTTGCTGTTCCTGCGCCAGCGACTGGCCAAAGTCTGTCATTTGAGGATGCCTCCACATGGATGATGGCATCAGTCTAAAGGGCTTGGGCTCAGGCTTTGCTGACCTGCATCAAGGGTTGATGCTCTCCAGCATCGCTTCTTTATCGCTAAGGGTGCGCACCTTTTGAAAAAGCGCTTCGGCTTCAGGGTATTGCAGGCGCAAAAACTGTAGCCACTGCTTGAGGCGATTGGGGTAATAAAGGCCCTTGTCACCCCGGATCTCGAACTGGGAGTAGCGTTTTAAGAGGGCTTGCACCGCTTCCCAAGGCGCTTTGGGGGCCAGGCCCTTGATGGCGGCGGCAAGACTGGGGCAGGCCAGGGCGCCGCGGCCGATCATCAGGTCGGTACTGCCGCTGACAGCCTGGCAGCGCTTGGCATCGTCGCTGCTCCAAATTTCACCATTGGCGATGACATTGAGGCCAATCTCGCTGCGGATAAGCGCGATTTGCTCCCAGTAGGCGGGGGGGCGGTAGCCATCGCGCTTGGTGCGGGCATGTACTGCCAGTTCGGTGGCGCCAGCCGCTTCGATGGCGCGGGCGTTCTCCAGCATCAGGCTGGTGTCGTCGTAGCCCAGACGAATTTTGGCGGTCACCGGCTGATGGGCGGGCACCGCTTGGCGCACTTCGCGGATGATGGCGTAAAGGGTTTCTGGCTCTTTTAATAGCACCGAGCCGCCCTTGTTGCGGTTAACGGTCTTGGCCGGGCAACCAAAGTTAAGATCAATACCCGGCGAGCCAAGGGCCACGGCGCGGGCTGCGTTCTCGGCCAGCCATTCGGGGGATTGGCCCAGCAACTGAATACGCACCGGCACACCGCTGGGGGTTTTGGCGCCGTTGGCCAACTCAGGGCAGATCTTGAAAAAGCTGCGCTCCGGGTAGAGCTGGTCCACCACCCGCAAAAATTCGGTGACGCACAGGTCAAAACCGCCTTGGGCGGTGAGCAAATCTCGCATCAGATGGTCGACAACCCCTTCCATCGGGGCCAGGATCACGCGCATTTTTTAAAGCCAGGTAGCAAACAGGTTGGCAAGTTTACGGGATCTGCATTTTATTGAAAGACGTGTGACATGTACCGGGTCTACTAGCCTGAGACCTGCCGGCAGCCGTTACGCCGTTCACGTCATTGATACCTAAACCACTAAAGGAAATTCAGCATGAAAACTCGTAACAGTGTTGCAGCAGCCCTTGGGGTATTGGCCGTTGGTACCCTGGCGTCCGCCTCTGCCAGCGCCTCGCCTTTTGCCATGACCCAACTGAATCAGGGTTACCAGGTTCAGCAATTCGAAGCTAAGTGCGGTGAAGCCAAATGTGGCGGCAGCCCCAAGCAAGAGGGCCAGGCCGAAGAAAAGATGAAAGAAGGCAAGTGTGGTGAAGACAAAACCAAGATGAAAGAAGGCAAGTGCGGCGAAGAAAAAGCCAAAATGATGAAAGAAGGGAAGTGCGGCGAAGAAAAAGCCAAGATGATGAAAGAAGGCAAGTGTGGCGAAGACAAAGCCAAGATGATGAAAGAAGGTAAGTGCGGCGAAGACAAAGCCAAGATGATGAAAGAAGGCAAGTGCGGCGAAGACAAGGCCAAGATGATGAAAGACGAAAAGGCCAAAATGAAAGAGGGCAACTGCGGTGAAGACACCAAGGCCCACAAAGAAGGTAAGTGCGGTAGCGCCCACTAACCGGACAGGGTGCGGCGTCTGCCGCACCCTCTACCAGGACAAGCCATGAACAGACCTATCAGCGGCGCAGGCCTTGGGCTTCGGCGGGATTTTTTAGCCGATATTGGCGACACCTTACCGGCGCCGGTCAGCTTTTTGGAAGTGGCCCCCGAAAACTGGATGAAGCTCGGTGGCGGCTATGGCCGGCGTTTTCGCGCCCTGACCGAGCGCCACCCCTTTGTCTGCCACGGTTTGTCGCTGTCTATCGGCAGCCCGGCAGCTCTTGATTGGGACTTTCTCAAAGCCCTCAAGACCTTTCTTGATGAGCACCGTATTCGCCTTTATTCCGAGCACCTCTCGTACTGCTCGGGCAATGCCCACCTCTTTGATCTGATGCCCATTCCTTTTACCGAGCAAGCGGTCACTCACCTGGTAACGCGCATTCGCCAAGTGCAGGATTTTCTGGAGCGGCCCCTGGTGCTGGAAAACGTGTCCTACTACGGCGCGCCGGGCCAGGAGATGAGCGAAATTGCCTTTATCAATGCGGTGCTGGAAGAGGCCGATTGCCAGTTGCTGCTGGATGTGAACAACATCTATGTGAACGCCACCAACCACGGCTATGACGCCGAGGCCTTCTTAAAAGCCCTGCCGAGCCGGCGCATCGCCTATGGCCATATCGCCGGGCACCATCAGGAAGCGGCTGACCTTATCGTCGACACCCACGGCGCCGACGTGATCGACCCGGTCTGGGCGCTGCTGGCCAAGGCCTATCAATATCACGGTGTCTTTCCCACCTTGTTGGAGCGAGACTTCAACTTGCCGCCCTTGAGCGGGCTACTAGGTGAAGTGGGTACTATCGCCACCTTGCAAACCCAGGCAAGAATGGAGGTGGCATGAGCTTTTTAGAAGTGCAGCACGCCTTTATGGCCCACCTTCGAGACCCCGAGCAGCATCCGGCGCCAACCGATGTGGAAGATAGGCGCATGGCCATTTACCGCCGGCTTTTTATCAACAACATCGACGGCTTCTTAAGCTCGTCTTTTCCGGTGCTAAAAAGCCTCTATGCCGAGGGCGACTGGCAGCAACTGGTGCGCCGTTTCTATGCCGACCACGACTGCCACTCGCCGCTGTTTTTAGACATCAGCGAAGCCTTTTTAGATTACTTGGACGGTCCCGCCTTTAGCCCCCGGCCCTGCGACCCGCCTTTTATGGCGGAGCTGGCCCATTACGAGTGGCTGGAGCTGGCGGTGGGGCGAAGCGAAGATGAGGGTACGCCGGTTTGCCCCGATATCGACACGCCGCTCAGGCTCTGTGGCGCGGCGGCGCTGGCGGCCTATCACTGGCCGGTGCACCAGATAAGCAGCGATTTTCGCCCTGATGCGCCACTGGCGGCGCCGGTGTTTTTGCTGGTCTACCGCGGCCTTGACGACAAAGTCGCCTTTATGCTGCTCTCAAGCGCCATGGCTCAGGCCTTGTCGCTGATAGAGCAATCGCCCGGCCTTAGCGCCAAGGCGCTTGTCGGCCACCTGGCCGCGCCAGGGGAGGAGCAAAGGATACTTGCCCGGCAGCTGCTGGCGGCCCTTGGCGAACTGGCCGGCAAGGGCGCGCTGCTGGGGGCCTAAATTGATTGCCCCAGCCCCATTGGGTAAACTCTCAGCCCGGCAGGCCCAGGGGAGTTGTGATGGCGGTGCGGTTTCTTTATCTGTTGTTTGGTTGGGTGGCGATTGCCCTTGGCGTTATTGGTATTGCCTTGCCGGTGCTGCCAACCACCCCCTTTATTCTGCTGGCGGCTTGGTGTTTTGCCAAAGGCTCGCCCCGTTGCCACCAGTGGCTGCGCACTAACCGCTATTTCGGGCAGATGGTGCAAGACTGGGAGCGGCAAAAAGGCCTGCGCCGCCGCTACCGGCGCCGCGCCGTGGCCATGATGCTGGTCACCTTCAGTATCTCCCTTATCGTGGTGCCCAAGATCTGGTTGAAGATCATGCTGGTAGGGATACTGGTGTCGGTACTTATCTATCTTTACCGCTTGCCGGTGATCGAAGATTAACTCGCCAATAATTGCCAGCAGGGCTAAAAGCCCTTACCCTTTGGCGCTTTGGCTAACGCAGTTGCGTGAAAAATGAGCATGAAAAAAGAGAGTCTGGCCGTCATCAAAGACGCCATCAAAACCATCCCCGATTACCCCAAACCGGGCATTTTGTTCCGTGATGTCACCAGCCTGATGCAGGACCCGCGCGCCTTTGCCGAGAGCATCACCCTGCTGGCCGAGCATTACGAGAACCAGGGCTTTACCAAAGTGGTGGGCGCTGAAGCGCGCGGCTTTATTTTCGGCGCGCCCCTGGCCCTGGCCCTGGGTATCGGTTTTATCCCGGTGCGCAAACCCGGCAAACTGCCTCGCCAGACCCTGAGCCAGAGCTACGACTTGGAATACGGCCAGGACACCCTGGAGATCCACACCGACGCCATCGTCCCTGGCGACAAAGTGCTGCTGGTTGACGACCTGCTGGCCACCGGCGGTACCATCGAAGCCACCGCCAAACTGGTGCGTGAACTGGGCGGCGAAGCCAAACATGCGGCTTTTATCGTGTCCCTGCCGGAGCTTGGCGGCATCGAGCGCTTGGAAAAACAAGACATCGAGATCTTCGACCTGGTGCAATTCGACGGTCATTGATCCCAAAGGGCCGAGCCGGTAGCGTCAAGCTGCCAGCTCGGCCTTTTGCTGTGTTAGCATGACCCTATTGAAGCGCATAACGACGATTGCATGGCATACCAGGTACTGGCCCGTAAGTGGCGACCCCAGAATTTCTCTGCCCTGGTGGGGCAGGAGCATGTGGTAAGGGCTCTTAATAACGCCCTGGCCCAAAATCGTCTGCACCATGCCTATCTCTTTACCGGCACCCGAGGGGTTGGTAAAACCACCCTGGCGCGCATTTTCGCTAAAAGCCTCAACTGCGAAACCGGCATTACCCCCACCCCTTGCGGCCAGTGCTCCACTTGCCTTGAGATTGAGCGGGGTAATTTTGTCGACCTTATCGAGGTGGATGCCGCCTCCCGCACCAAGGTGGAAGACACCCGCGAAATCCTCGACAACGTTCAGTACCGGCCCACCCGCGGCCGCTTCAAGGTGTACCTCATCGATGAAGTGCACATGTTGTCGCGCCACTCGTTCAATGCGCTGTTAAAAACCCTGGAAGAGCCGCCGGAGCACGTTAAGTTCCTGCTGGCCACCACCGACCCGCAAAAGCTGCCGGTCACCATACTGTCGCGCTGCCTGCAATTTAATTTAAAAAGCCTGAGCCCAGAGCTGATTACCGAGCATCTGGCCTATGTGCTGGGCGAAGAAAAGCTGGGTTTTGACGAGCCGGCCCTTAGGCTGCTGGCCAAGGCGGCCAACGGCTCCATGCGTGACGCCCTGAGTCTGACCGACCAGGCCATTGCCCACGGTAATGGCGAGGTATTGCTGGATAACGTCCAGTCGATGCTGGGCACCCTCGATAACCACCACGCCCAGCAGTTGATGCACCAGGTAGTGGCGGCCGACGGCCAGGCGCTGCTGGCGGCCATCGAGCAAGTGGCGATGATGTCGCCAGATTACAACGCTTTGCTGGCCGATATCCTGGCGCTGCTGCACCAGGCTGCCATTGCCCAGCAGGTGCCGGGCAGCCAGGAGGCGCCGGCCGAGCAGCTGGCGCTGCAACTGAGCCCCCAGCAGCTGCAACTTTTCTACCAGATGGTGCTGCATGGGCGGCGCGATCTGCCTTATTGCCCCGATCCGCGCATGGCCCTGGAAATGACCCTGCTGCGGATGCTGGCCTTTGATATCGACACCAATCCTGGCCTGGGTAAGGCTCAGGCTAAAGCGCCTTCCACCGCCGCTAAAGCGGCCCTGCTACCAGCTAAAGCCAGCATGGCCCCCGCCGCTGGCGCTCCCCGCACGCCAATGACGGCGCCGCCGGTGGCCAGCCAAGAAGACCTTGACGCCCAGCAGGCGCATCTGATGGCCATGGCCGAGGCGCAAGGGTTCAGGGGCGCCGAGGTTGCCGAGCCGCCTTCGCAGCCGTTGGAAACACAGGCCGCGCCGCAGTCAACGCCGCCGGTTCAGGCCGTACCCGAACAAGGCCATGATGAGCCTGAGCAGGTGCAGGCCGCGCCGCCACTTGAGACGTCGCCCAAGGCAGAAACGCCACCCAAGGCCGATGCGCCTCAGGGGGCAGCCAATCCCACCAGCGCCTTGCTGGCCTTTCGCCAGGCCCTTAAAGCCAAGCAGCAGGGCCAGGAGGACAAGGGCCCAAAAAAGCCTGAGGCCCAGCTGCGGGCCCAGCCAAAAACGGAACCGGCTCGCAACCCCACTCAAACTGAGGAACGCTCTTCGCAGCCGCAGCCGCAGCCCGTTGCCCCTGAGCGCCAAGCCTCGCCGGGCTGGGACGACGCGCCGCCCTGGCTCGACGAGGAGATAGTAGAACCTGACCCCGGTATGCAGCTCGCCTGGGCTGAGCAGCAACAAGCCCAGGCCCCGGCTGCCCCTGAAGCGCCCAGCGCCGAGCCAGAGCCAGAACCGGCGGTATTCACAGGGCAGGGCGGCGAGCCTTACCCTGGTGTCACCCTGGCCCTTGATGACGCCCGGGAAGACGACCGCTTCTGGTTTGAATGCTGCGAGCGATTGAATATTGGCGGTTTTGTCCGGCAACTGGCCCTAAACTCGGTGCTGGAGCAACACCCCGAACACTGGAACTTGCTGCTGGAGCCAAGTCAGCGCCACTTGGAGCGCAACCTTGGTGACCTGCAACAAGCCCTGGCCCAAAGTGGCATTTTTTCCGGCAATGTCTCGGTGCAGGTACAAGCCGCACCGGCCGGGCGCGAAAGCCCGCTGGCCATTGCCAACCGAATTAGCCAGCGCTGCCAGGCCTATGCCGAGCAGGTGCTGGCCGACGATCCCAGGGTCAACCAATTCGTGACCCTGTTTGATGCAGAACTGGTGGCGGAGTCAATCCGCCCAATCATGTGAGGAACGACAATGTTTGGTAAAGGCGGAATGGGCAACATCATGAAGCAGGCCCAGCAGATGCAGGAGCGGATGCAAAAAGCCCAGGAAGAGATCGCCCTCATGGAAGTCACCGGCGAAGCCGGTGCTGGCCTGGTGAAGATCACCATGCTGGGCAACCACAACGTGCGCCGCGTTGAAATTGACCCCAGCCTGATGGAAGACGACAAAGAGATGCTCGAAGATCTCATCGCCGCCGCCATCAATGACGCGGCCCGCCGCGTGGAAGAAGAGTCCAAGGCCAAGATGGGCGCCGTAACCGGCGGCATGAAGCTGCCCGGCGGCATGCAGTTCCCCTTCTAAGCCATGGAATTTAGCCCACTGCTGCGTGAGCTTATCCAGGCGCTGCGTTGCCTGCCTGGTGTGGGGGGGAAATCCGCTACCCGTATGGCTTTTCACCTCCTTGAGCGTGATCGCCAGGGCGGCCTGAAACTGGCCGGCCAGTTAAAAGCGGCTATGGAAGGCATCCAGCATTGCAGCGATTGCCGCACCTTTACCGAAGAGGATAAATGCGGCATCTGCGCCAATCCCCGGCGCCTGGAAGCCGGCCAGCTGTGCGTGGTGGAAACCCCCGGGGACGTGATGGCCATCGAGCAGACCGGGCTTTTTTCCGGCCGTTACTTTGTGCTGATGGGGCACCTGTCGCCCCTGGACGGCATAGGCCCGGCGGAGCTGGAGCTCGATAGGCTCGACGCCCTTTTGGCCCGCGAGCCCTGGCAGGAGCTTATTCTCGCCACCAACCCCACGGTGGAAGGGGACGCTACCGCCCACTACGTGGCGCAAATGGCCCGCCAACATGGGGTCAAGGTCAGCCGCATCGCCCATGGCGTACCGGTGGGGGGGGAGCTCGAATTTGTGGACGGCACCACCTTGTCCCACTCCTTTAGCGGCCGCCAACCCCTGGCCTGATTGCTGAAAAACCCCACAGCCGTGGGGTTTTTTATTACTGGCGTCTTGAAAATATTGCCCCTGCCCCCATCTACTTTCCCAGCGAGTCACACAAGAGGAATGTGGAACCATGACCACCCAAACCCATGGTTTTCAAACCGAAGTCCAGCAACTGCTGCAACTGATGATCCACTCCCTGTATTCCAACAGGGACATCTTCCTGCGCGAACTCATTTCCAACGCCGCCGACGCCGCCGACAAGCTGCGTTTCAAGGCGCTGGAAAACGCCGACCTCTATGAGGGTGACGGCGACCTGAAAGTGCGCATCAAGGCCGACAAAGACAAAGGCACCCTGACCATCAGCGATAACGGCATCGGCATGACCGAGAGCGAGATCGTTGAGCACCTGGGCACCATTGCCAAGTCCGGCACCAAGGCCTTCTTCCAGAGCCTGTCCGGCGACGCCGCCAAAGACAGCCAGCTCATCGGCCAGTTCGGGGTGGGCTTCTATTCGGCCTTTATCGTCGCCGACACCGTCGAGGTGCACAGCCGCGCCGCCGGTGCCAAAGAGGGCGTGATGTGGCGCTCTAAGGGCGAAGGCACCTTCGAGACCGGCCCCAGCGACAAGACCAGTCGCGGTACCGACATCGTGCTGTTCCTCAAAGAGGACGACAAAGACTTCCTGGAAAGCTACAAGCTCGAGCAGGTGATTCACACCTATTCCGATCACATCGGCGTGCCGGTGGAGCTCTTTAAAGAGGGCAAGGAAGAAGGTGAAGAAGGCGGCTTTGAAGCGGTTAACCAAGGCACGGCGCTGTGGACCAAGTCCAAGAGCGAAGTGAGCGACGAAGAGTACATCAGCTTCTATCAGCACCTCTCCCATGACTTTGGCGAGCCGCTGACCTGGAGCCACAACAAGGTGGAAGGCAAGCACGAGTATACGTCCTTGCTGTACATCCCCAAAAATGCGCCCTGGGACTTGTACCAGCGTGAGCGTCAGAGCGGCCTCAAGCTCTATGTGAAACGCGTGTTCATCATGGACGACGCCGAGGTGTTCTTGCCCCAGTACCTGCGCTTTGTGAAGGGCCTGGTGGACTCGGCCGACCTGCCGCTCAACGTCAGCCGCGAAATTTTGCAAGACTCCAAGCTGACCCAGTCCATGAAAGGCGCCATCTCCAAGCGCGTGATTGCCATGCTCGAAAAGCTGGCCAAGGACAAGCCCGAAGAGTACGCCGGTTTTTGGAAGCACTTTGGCGCCGTGCTCAAAGAAGGCCCGGCCGAAGACTTTGCCAACCGCGAAGCCATTGCCGGCCTGCTGCGCTTTCACTCCACTCACCATGACGACACCGAGCATCTAGTGAGCCTGGATGAGTACCTTGAGCGCATGCCCGAAGGCCAGGACAAGATTTACTACGTGGTAGCCGACAGCTTTAACGCCGCTCGCTTTAGCCCGCACCTGGAAGTGCTGCGCAAAAAAGGCTTTGAGGTGTTGCTGCTGTCCGAGCGTATCGACGACTGGATGATGAGTCACCTCACCGAGTACAAGGGCAAACAATTTGCCTCTGCCACTCGTGGCGAGCTGGACATCGAAGCCACCGACGAGGAGAAGGAAGCCGAGAAGGCCATCGAAGGGGTCTTGGCCAAGGTCAAAGACAGCCTCGGCGACAAGGTCAGCGAAGTGCGCTTTACCCACCGCCTTACCGATTCCCCAGCCTGCGTGGTGACCGACGAGCACGGCATGTCCAGCCAGATGGCCAAACTGCTGGCCTCCGTTGGCCAGGCGGCCCCTGAAGTGAAATACATCTTCGAGCTCAACCCCGAGCATCCGGTGGTTAAATCCCTCGATGGCCGCGAAGGGGAGAATTTCGAAGACGCGGTGGCGCTGCTGTTTGAACAAGCCCTGCTGGCCGAGCGCGGCAGCCTTGAAGATCCCTCCGGTTTCGTCAAACGCCTCAACAAGTTGATGCTGCAAGGCCTGTAACCGGTCTGTGCACAAGGGCAGCATTTGCTGCCCTTGTTCTTTTCTTAACGGCGCCGGCTGTGTACCCTATCAGGCTGTTAACAATAAATCGGCGCGATCAGCTTCACTCCCCCGAAGCACAGATGCAGCGACCGGTGGCCAGGGTGGTTACCGAAGTCGCGTCAGCTTTATCAATTAAAAAGAGAGCCACACATGCGCATTATCCTGCTAGGCGCCCCTGGCGCAGGGAAGGGCACCCAGGCCCAGTTCCTGATGAAAAAATTCGGTATTCCCCAGATCTCTACCGGCGACATGCTGCGCGGCGCCATTGCGGCCGGCACCCCGCTGGGCCTGGAAGCCAAAAAAGTCATGGACGCCGGCCAACTGGTGTCTGACGACATCATCATCGGCCTGGTCAAGGAACGTATCGCCGAGGACGACTGCAAGAACGGTTTCCTGCTGGACGGTTTCCCGCGCACTATCCCCCAGGCTGACGCCATGAAGGAAGCCGGTGTGGCCATCGATGTGGTTATCGAATTTGCGGTGCCGGACGAAGTCATCGTCGAGCGTATGGCGGGCCGGCGCGTACACCCCGCTTCCGGCCGGGTTTACCACGTCACCTACAACCCGCCCAAAGCCGAGGGCAAAGACGATGAGACCGGCGAGCCGCTTATCGTTCGTGACGACGACAAAGAAGAAACCGTGCGCAAACGCCTGGGCGTTTACCACGAGCAGACCGAGCCGCTGATCGGCTACTACCAGACCGAAGCCAAGCTGGGCGCGGTCAAATACCTCAAGATTGACGGCACCCAAGCCGTTGACGCTGTCAGCAAGCAACTTAGCGAACAGCTCAATTGAGAAAAAAGGCCCCGGTAAGGGGCCTTTTTTTCGTATCCTGATGACCTGATTCGACTTTTGGCCGTATACAATCGGCTAAGACGATGTAGAGGATACGACATGGCCTTTAAGGGCAGCCCCCAGTTCAAGCACGGTCAAAGCCCCAAAATCGGGGTATTGGTAACCAACCTCGGCACCCCCGACGCGCCCACCCCCAAGGCGCTGCGCCGCTATTTAAAAGAGTTTTTGTCAGATCCGAGGGTGGTGGAAATTCCCAAGCCCATCTGGTGGCTTATCCTCAACGGCATTATCCTCAACACCCGCCCCAAAAAGTCGGCCCACGCCTATCAAAGCGTCTGGACCGAGCGTGGCTCACCCTTGATGTTCCACACCCAGGACCAGGCCCAGGCGCTGGCCGCGCGCTTTGCAGCAGAACACGGCGACAAGGTCGAAGTCGCCTTTGCCATGCGTTACGGCAACCCCGGCATCAGTGACGGGGTGCAGCAACTGATGGACAAGGGCGTGGACCGGCTGCTGGTGCTGCCCCTTTATCCCCAGTACTGCGCCAGCACCAGTGCCTCGACCCTTGATAAGCTCAGCGACGATTTGCGCCAGCGTCGCTGGCTGCCGGAGCTTCGCTTTATCAGCCACTATCACGACTTTGGCCCTTACATTGAAGCCTTGGCCCAAAGCATCGAGCAGCATTGGCAGAGCCATGGCCGCGCCGAGAAGCTGGTGCTCTCTTTTCACGGTATTCCCAAGCGCAACCTGCTGCTGGGCGACCCCTACTTTTGCGAGTGCCACAAGACCTCAAGGCTGCTGCGCGAGCGTTTGGGCCTTGGGGAAGACGAGGTGCTCACCACTTTTCAATCCCGCTTTGGCAAGGCCGAATGGCTCAAACCCTACACCGACGCCACCCTCAAGCAACTGGCCAAAGACGGGGTAAAATCGGTGCAGCTGGCCTGCCCGGGGTTTTCGGCCGATTGCCTGGAAACCATTGAAGAAATCGGCGTGGAAAACCGCGGCTACTTTCTTGAAGGGGGCGGCGAGCGCTACGAGTACATTGCGGCGCTAAACGCCAGCGAGCCCCATATCGATGCCCTCTACCAGCTGCTTTGCACCAATATGGGCGACTGGCTGGCCAAGGCGCCAGAGGCGCGCAGCATTGGCGCTGCCCGGGCGGCAGCTCTGGGAGCCTGAGCCCATGCCCGGCCAAGGCCGGGCAGGCTTTGGGAGCGAAATCGTTTTCTCTAAAACAGTGTTGTGAGTTGGCGGCGCGGTTCTGCTACTATCGCCGCCCTCAAAGGGTCCCTTGAGTAAGGCAGATGAAATTCCCCGGTCAGCGCAAGAGTAAGCACTTTTTTCCGGTTGAAAGCCGCGATCCCCTGATGAGCGAGCTGTCGCTGCTCAACAAACCCATTGCCAGCCATATCTGTGGTATCGACCAGGTACTGGTGGACATCGAGGCCCATGTGCCCGATAGCTTTCTTGAAAAGTACGCGCTGTCCAAGGGCCATTCCATGCTCATCGCCCCGGACAAGGCCGCCGCCATCTACCAGGAACTGACCGAGCAAAACCTGATTGTCTCGGAGTTTGCCGGCGGCACCATCGGTAACACCTTGCACAACTATTCGGTGCTCTCCGACGACCGCTCGGTGCTGTTCGGGGTGATGAATGAAACCATCCGGGTGGGCAGCTCCTCTTACCGATATCTGTGCAACACCTCGTCCAAGGTGGATCTCAACTACCTGCAACCGGCGGCGGGCTCCATCGGCCAGTGCATTACCTTGATTGCCCCCGACGGCGAGCGCAGCTTTGCCATCAACAAAGGGGTGATGGACTTGCTGGAAGTGGGCCACCTGGACCAAACCCTTATTCAGACCGGCTCGGCGCTGGTGATCTCCGCCTACCTGGTGCGCTGTGAAGACCACGAGCCCATGAAGGCCACCACCTTGCAAGCCGTAGCTTGGGCCAAGGCCGCCGGGGTGCCGGTGGTACTGACCATGGGCACCAAGTTCATCGTCGAAGATCTCAAAGACTGGTGGCAGGAATTTATCCGCGACAATGTCACCGTAGTGGCCATGAACGAAGACGAAGCCCAGGCCCTGACCGGCGAGGCCGATCCACTCTTGGCCTGTGAGAAGGTGCTGGAATGGACCGACATGGTGCTGTGCACCGCAGGCCCGGTTGGCCTTTATCTCGCCTCTTATGTCGATGACGAGCAAAAGCGCGAAACCACCCGCCAGTTGCTGCCGGGCGCCATTCCCGAGTTCAACCACTTTGAGTTTTCCCGGCCCATGCGCAAAAGCGATTGCGCCGTGCCGGTGAAGGTCTACACCCACATCTCCCCTTACATGGGTGGGCCCGATCGCATCAAAAACACCAATGGCGCCGGTGATGGCGCCCTGGCGGCGGTATTGCACGACATGGCGGCCAACGATTATCACCGCCTCAATGTGCCGGGCAGCTCCAAACATGCCGAGCGGTTCTTGGCGTACTCCTCGCTGTCGCAGATCAGCAAATACGCCAACCGGGTCAGCTTCGAGGTGCTGGTGCAGCACTCGCCGCGCCTCTCCCGCGGCCTGCCGGAGCGGGAAGACAGCCTCGAAGAGGTCTACTGGGACCAATAAAAAAGCGCCCTTCGGGGCGCTTTTTTATGAGCCGCTGCTTTGTGGTGGCGCCGCGCGCATCTTCTGGGCGGTGGCGTCCATGGCGCTTGAGTAGACCTTCATGATCTTGTTGATGGCATCGGAACCGCCGGCCAGCACGGCGCCGGTCAGCAGCACATCGACGGCAGTAAAGCAGCCGTTGTTGCTGCCAAGGGTGCTCATATCCACCAGGTTGCCAAGAATACGCACCCCCACCAGCGCTACAAGAATACCGATAACAAGGCCTATCCACTGGGCCATCTGCCGGGAAGCGGCGCGGTAGCGCATCCGTTGGTGCTGCATGTCTTCAAGCTGGCTGGCAAGGGCGGGCGTCGCCTCGGGGCTGGCAGTTTTGAGGCTTTCTTGGGCCAGTTTTATCTTAAGGTCCTGGCGGTCGGCCTCGGTGCTTCGCACCAGCGACAGGGCAATTTCTGTTGCCCTTTCCACCACCATCGACACCAGCACCAGATAGCCAAAGAGGGTGGGCACGGCGCTGACGGCATCGGTTTTAAAGGCCAGGGTTTGCGGGTGGTAGTAGAAGGCGGCGAGGGTCAGCACTATTACCACCGCCAGGCCCAACAGTTTCTTATACATCTTTAAGATTCCCTTCTCTTAAATTAGTAAGGTCAGTAGGTTAGCAAAGCCGTGATAGAAGTCTAGCTGTGCCGGATGCATGGTTTCGGCCGAGTACAAGCCGCGCTAAAATAGCCTCTTACCATGACTTGTTGAAGAATTTAATGAGTAACAACAACGGTGTGGACTCCTTCGAGGACATCCGCCCCTACCACGATGACGAAGTCCAGGCGGTGCTGTACCGGCTGGTACACAACCCCGAATTCATTGCCCTTATCAGCCGTTACGAATTCCCGCGCCTGAGCCGCTGGCTGGGCCCGCTGATGCGGTTAGTGGTCAAAGGCCAGTTGAAAAAGCGCCTTTGCCCCATCAAGGACGTCGCTGCCTTTCAAATTCAAATTCGCGACCTTTTTACCAAGAGCCTTGGCCGCACCACCGATGGGGTCAGCTGGTCCGGGGTGGATGCCCTGGCCAAGGACAAGCCCTATCTTTTTGTTTCCAACCACCGCGACATCGCCCTGGACCCGGCTCTGGTCAATTGGGTGTGCCACCAGGCGGGGATGCAAACTGCCCGCATCGGCATCGGCGACAACCTGCTGAAAAAGCCCTTTGTCACCGACCTGATGCGCCTTAACAAGAGTTTTATCGTCAAGCGCTCGGCCAAGGGGGTGCGGGAGCTGGCGGCGGCCATGAACGTGCTGTCGTCCTATATCGACCACAGCATCCAAACTGGCCACAGCATCTGGATAGCCCAGCGCGAAGGCCGCGCCAAAGATGGCAACGACCAAACCGATCCGGCGCTGCTGAAGATGTTCTTTTTGAGCCACCGCAAGACGCGCAGTTTTGCCGAGATGGTAGACCGGCTCAACATCGTGCCGGTGGCCATCAGCTACGAGTTTGACCCTTGCGACAAGCTAAAGGCCAAAGAGCTGGCTACCCTGGCCCGTGAAGGCTGCTACAACAAGGGGCCGCTCGAAGATCTCAAGGCCATGGGCCTCGGCTTTACCGGCTTTAAAGGAAGGGTGCATGTGGCCTTTGGCGAGCCTATCAAGGGCGAGGGCATGGACGGCCCCGATACCCTGGCCGCCGCTATCGACGCGCAGATCCACCACAGCTACAAGCTGTTCGAGTCCAACCTCTCGGCGGCTGGCGAGGGAGATCTGAGCTGGTTTAACGAGCGCACTCGGGAGCTGGACGAAAAGGAAAAGGCCTTTGTTAAGGCCGCCTATGCCCGGCCGGTAGAAAACGCCCGCAAAGCCGGCTGAGTAGTGCGGCTTTTACCTTGGCGGGGGCTTGTGGCCTGTGGATGAGCGAGACCAGCACAAAGCTCAGCATCATCAGCAGGTACCAAGCCCCCAGTTTGCCAATGCCCACCATCTGCCAGCCGTCCACCTGATTGGGGTAGAGCCAGACCTTGCAATAGGTGGCGATGTTCTCGGCAAACCAGATAAAGAGCGCCACCAACAGCCAACCCAGCAGCAGCGGCATCCGCCGGTGCTCGGTTTTTACCTTGAAATAGATATCCACCCGCCAGAACAGCGCGGCGACCGCGCCCAGCAGCAGCCAGCGCAGATCCCAAAAATAGTGGTGCCCGAAGAAGTTGAGGTAGGCCAGCAGCGCCAGCAGCAGCGTCCAGCGCCGCCGCGGGTAGTGGCTGAAGCGAAAATCAAACAGCCGCCAGACCCGGGCAATGTAACTGCCCACCGCCGAATACATGAAACCTGCAAACAGCGGCACATTGCCGAGCTTTAGCGCCGCCTGGCCGGGATAGGCCCAGGCGTTGATGCCGTCCATGGTTTTAAAAAGCTCCATCACCGTGGCCACCAGGTGGAACACCAGGATCACCAGCGCCTCGCGGGGGCTTTCGAGCTTCAGGGCCAGCAGCAACCCCTGGAAGGCAAGGGCGGCCAGGAACAGAAAGTCGTAGCGGTGTAATGTGGTGAACGGGTACCAGTACTGGCTGACCAGCATCAGCGCCAGCAGATAGCCGCCAAAGAGACAGGCCCAGGCCTGTTTAAGGCCGAAGGCCCAGAATTCCAGCAATCCTTGCTTTATCAATGCCTTACCTTAGTAGTTACCCAGTGGCAGGCTGATGGCAAAACGGGCGCCACCCAGGCCCTCGGCCCGGCCGACCGTGAGGTAGCCATGGTAGGAGGCGACGATATCCGCCACCACCGCCAGGCCAATGCCTTGGCCGGGGTTGCGCGAATCGGCCCGCACCCCGCGCTGGAGGATGCTTTCCCGCTTGTCTTCCGGCACGCCGGGGCCGTCGTCGTCCACTTCCAGCAGCAGGTGCTGGCGCTGCTTTTTGTCCCCTTCAAAAGCGAGCTTCACATGCACCTGGCACACGCAAAGCCTGAAGGCGTTTTCCAAAAGGTTACCCAGCACTTCCATCAAATCCCCTTCGTCGCCGTCGAAGTAGCAGCCTTCTTCTACTTCCAGCTCCATTTCCACGTCCTTGGCGGCGTAGACCTTGGTCAAGGCCCGGCACAGTTTCTCGGCCATGGGTTTGGGGTCGATGCGGCTTTGGGCAATACCCTGGCGGCCCACCACCGCTCTTTTGAGCTGATAGGTGATGGTGGTGTTCATACGCTGGGCCTGCTCGATGATGTCGGCCAGGGGATCCTTGGGCACATCGGGCAGCACTTCCAGGCTCTGGGCCGAGGCCTGAATGGCGGCCAGTGGCGTTTTCAGGCTGTGGGCGAGGTCGCCCATGGTGTTCTTGAGCCGCTCGCGAGACTCGCGCTCCCGGTGCAAAAGGGCGTTCAGTGGCCGGGTAATACGGGCAATCTCGGTGGGGTAGTGATGAGAGAGCTGGCCTCTGTCACCGCTTTTCATCTCCGACAATTCCCCTGCCAGGAAACGCAGCGGCTTAAAGCCCCAGCGCAGCGTCCAGGTGATCACCAGCAGCATCAAGAACAGGCCGCCGGTCATCCACAGCAGCACGATGGTGGAGAACTGGGAGGCGTCGCGCTGGTAGTCCTTGTCCTGGTACATGGTCATCAGGGTGTAGTCCTTGATGGTGTCCCCAAGGGCCAATTTTACCGACAGCTCGTACACGAAGAAGCCGTCGCCTTCTATCTTCTCGTGATAGAAGCGGCGGTTGAGGTTGTAGAACACCGGGTGGAACTTGAACTCATAGCGGTAGCTTGAAAGCGAGCGCCAGATGAGCTTGCCTTCCTGGTCGAAGATCAGGCCAATGTTGTTGGACAGCGGCTGGTTATAGCTGGGGTTGACCAACTCGTTGGGGAGCCAGCCGGTGCCTTGGGTGTCTTCCAGCAAAGAGATCAGTTCGTTGGCGTCCGAGCCCAGATTTCGCTCAATGGTGCTTTTGGTGGCACTTTGGTAGGACTTGATGATCGCCACTGAAACAAACGCCAGAAAGACCACCATGGAAACGGTGGTGGCCAGAATAACGCGGCCTTTCAGGGAAAGCGGTCGCACTCGGCGGGTACCCCTCGACGGTTAGGTGATGTGCCAGGCCGTGGCCCCTCACTGGGCCACGGCCTAGTGTACCGTTTTTACTGGCAGGGGAGGCGGAACATATAGCCCTGGCCACGAATGGTTTCGATGGGCGAGAGAGCGTTGTCCGGGTCCAGCTTCTTACGCAGCCGACCAATCAGCACTTCTACCACGTTGGAGTCGCGCTCGATGTGGTCGTCATAAAGCTGCTCAACCAGGCGCTGCTTGCTCACTACTTCCTGGTGATGGCGCATCAAAAATTCCAGTAGCTTGTACTCATAAGCGGTCAGGGTCAGCGGCTCTTCGGCACGGAACGCCTGCTTTTTGGCGAGATCCAGCTTGAAGGGCTCGGCTTCGATGGTGGGGCTGGCAAAGCCGGCGGCGCGCCGGGACAGCGCCTGCAGGCGGGCAATCAGCTCTTCCATCTGGAAGGGTTTGACCAGGTAGTCGTCGGCGCCGGCATCCAGGCCTTCCACTTTGTCCTGCCAGTTGCCACGGGCGGTCAGGATGATAATGGGGAAGGTTTTGCCTTCTTCACGGAAGGTGCGAATAAGGGTAATGCCGTCCATGCCGGGCAGGCCCAGGTCGATAATGGCCACATCCAGTTCGTATTCTTCGGCAAAAAAACGGGCTTCTTCACCATTGGGGGCGGCGTGTACGCCAAAACCGCGCTCAGACAACTGCACCTTCAGGTGGTGGCGCAGCAGGTTATCATCCTCAACAACCAAAACTTTCATGGGTATCTCTCCCTCATGTAGTGTTGGAAACAGGTTAGATACGAAGCTGAACGAACACAATCGAGAAACCTGAACGAAGACAGCCGGCATTCAGCTTGGCTGCCTAGTGGGTTACGAGACAAGGAGTAGATAATGGGCCGAATTTACCTGCACAGCTCCATGAGCGACTCACGGCAGTGGCGAGCTTTACATAATGATTTTGATGGGGTTTTGCATGATTTCTACGGCTATGGCGAGGCCCCGCCCGCACCGCCGGGGCCTTTTTCCTTCGCGGTGGAAGCGGCGCGGATCCCCCTGAATACGGCGATGACCCTGATTGGTCATTCTTATGGTGCTGCCGCATCTTTACATTTAGCTTCGTTGCATTCGCAACAAGCAAGGCTGCTTTGTCTCTATGAGCCGGTAGCTTTTTGGTTGCTACCGGAAGAGAGCACGGAGCGCCAGGAGGCCGAGACCCTGGCCCGGCGCATGGCCGGTGTTGACGCCGCCACCGCCGCCCGCACCTTCGTCAATTACTGGAGCGGGGAGGGCGCCTTTGAATCCCTGCCGGCCCGCAGCCAGCAAAAACTGGCCAGCCAGGCGCCCAAGGTCATGAAAGACTTTGAGGCGCTGATCGGCGAGCAGTCGGACCCTTCTAACATCACGGCGCCAATGCTGCTGATGGTGGGCAAACACAGCCCGGCGTCGAGCCGCGCCGTAGCCTTTGAGCTGGCCCGGCGCCTGCCGCAGGCGGAATTGGTGGAAGTGGATGCCGGGCACATGGGCCCGATCCAGGCGCCAGACAAGGTATTGCCGGTAATGGCTGATTTTTTAAGACGTTACGGCTGATAGCCGTCGGTCAGGGTGCCAAGGAAGGCCTCGATGTCCTGAATGTCCTGCTCGGTAAGGGCCGGTTGGTCGCCGGGTTTGCCGCCAAAGGGCGGGTCCATGTTGATGTTGCCCCAGTACTTTTTCGGTAGGTCGTTGAATTTTTGCACGTGGCCGCCTGGCCCTTTGGGGTACCAGCGGCCCGGGTTGGTGTCGCGGGTGGCGTAGAATTCGATGGCGTCGTGCAGGGTGGTTATCACCCCGTTATGGAAAAAGTGTTTGCGTAGCGCCACGTTACGAAGACTCGGAGTCCTGAACAGGCCGCAGTACTGGGGCTTGTCGGCCAAATCCTGGCGGTAGGGGCCGCAAAGGCCCATGTCATAAAAGGCCGGGTTTTGGTTTTCGCTAATGGCGTTATTGCGGGGCAGGCCCAGGGCAATCATGCCGTAGTCGCTGAATTTTGGCGGCGAGCCGGAGGCGTCGCGGCTGGAGAAATGGCAGCTGGCGCAGTTGCCTTTGTCGGGGGCATTAAAGAGGGCAAAGCCGCGTTTTTCCTCGGCGCTGAACTGGGCTTTGCCGGCTTCTACGGCGTCAAACTTACTGCTGTAGGGGTAGAACAGCGGGCTGTGCAGGTAGGCGGCCAGGCTGTCGGTGGCGCGGCGCACGATATCTTCATCGTTGGCCAGCCGGGCCGGTTCAAACAGCGCCTTAAAGGTTGGCCAGTAGGGAGCGGCCTTGATGGCGGCGGCCAGGCTTTGATTGTTGCCGGCGGCCATTTCGTTGTCGGCAAAGAGCGGGATCAATACCTGATCTTTGGCGCGGTCAACCCGGCCATCCCAAGTGAGGCCGCCGGTGGCACCGTTATCAATGCTGTCGTTGCCGTCGTTTTCAAAAAAATGTTCGGTAAAGGCGGGGATATTCTGGGTGTAGCCAAGGCTGGGTACGGCGCGGTTGCCAAGGCGCTGCAAGGTGGCGCCGCCCGGCATCAGGGCGACAGGGGAGCTAAACGCCAGGGCCGGTTGATGGCAGCTACTGCAACTGATGGCCTTGGAGCCCGAGAGGCTGGGGTCAAAAAACAGCTTTTCTCCCAGAGCCTGCATGGCCAGCACTTGGGCCTTGCGCTCGGCAATGGCCTGGCGCTGCAATGCTTGTAAACTGGGCTCGGCCACTGCCGCGGTACAGACCAAAACCAGTAACCATCCCCAGCGCATTCATCATACCTCTTTCACATCCGGCGGTTATTCTTGCAGTTTGTCGTATTACATCAACCCTAAGACGCCGCAGCAGGCGACCGCTTCGTCGGTTTTGCGGCACAATAGCACTTTGTGCGTTCAACAGGATGACAGTAATGAAGCCCCTGATGTTTGGTCTGGTGGCCGGTGCCCTGGCGCTGGCAGGCTGTGGCAGCCCCGAGAAAAAACAGGAAGTAACGGCCGCCGATATGGCCAAGATTGATAACGTGGTGGTTATTTTCGGCGAAAACCGCAGTTTTGATAACCTCTATGGCCTTTTCCCTGGTGCCAACGGCATTGCCAATGCCTTGAAACAGGAAGGCTATAAACAGCTAGACCGCACCGGCAAAAGGCCGCTGACCTTCCTGCCTCCGGCTTGGGGCGGCCTGACCGGCCCCGGCGTGACCCCGGTTATTACCGAAGAAATGACCGAACGCCTGCCTAACGTGCCTTTTCAGATCAACGACAAAGGCGGCTTTGACCTGGGCGTGAACGTGCGTACCCGCGACTTGGTACACCGCTTCTATCAAAACCAGATGCAAATCGACCACGGCCGTAATGACAAATTCGTGGCCTACTCCGACGCTGGCGCCCTGGTGATGGGCTATTACGACGGCTCGCAACTGCCGCTGTGGCAAATCGCCAAAGACTACACCCTGGCCGATAACTTCTTTATGGGCGGTTTTGGTGGTTCCTTCTTTAACCACATTCGCCTGATCTGTGCCTGCTCGCCTTATTATCCCAACGCCAACCACAGCCCGGCCAAGGATAAAATTGCGGTGGTGGAAGACGACGGCGTTACCCTGAAAATTGCCGCCAACAGCCCAGAGAGCGCCATGCAGGGCCCGCCAAAGTTCGTAAACGACGGCGCCCTGACCCCGGATTACTTCGCGGTGAACACCATGCAGCCGGCTTACCAGCCAAGTGGCGTGGCCCCGGCCGCCGGTGGCGACCCGCGCTTTGCTGACCCAAGCGATCCCCACACCCTGCCGCCGCAGACCCAAAAGCACATCGGTGACATGCTCGATAGCAAGCAGGTGAGCTGGGCCTGGTATTCCGGCGCCTGGGACAAAGCCAGCACCGACCGCGATGCCATCTACCACTTCCCCGAGCCTAACTTCCAGGCTCACCACCAGCCCTTCAACTACTTCAAAGACTTGGCGCCCGGCACCGAAGCGCGTAAGGAACACCTCAAAGACGAGAAGGACTTCCTGGCCGCCATCAAGGCCGGCAAGTTGCCAGCGGTGAGTTTTTATAAGCCCCAGGGCAACCTTAACCAGCATTCCGGCTACGCCAACGTGGAAGACGGTGACCGCCATATCGCCGACATCATCCACCAGTTGCAGCAAAGCCCGCAGTGGAAGCACATGCTGGTAGTGGTCACCTACGACGAAAACGGCGGTTATTGGGACCACGTCTCGCCGCCCAAGGGCGACCGCTGGGGCCCGGGTAGCCGTATTCCGGCCATTATCGTTTCGCCTTACGCCAAGCGCGGTTTCGTTGACCACCAGTTCTACGACACCACTTCTATCCTGCGCTTTATCACCAAACGCTGGGATCTGCCGGTGCTGGAAGGGCTGATGGTGCGCGACCAGGCCTTGAAGGCCAACAATTCGCCGGCCCTGGGGGATTTGACTAACGCCCTGGATTTTTCCAAGGCGCAATAAGCCAATAAAAAACCCCGCCTCGGCGGGGTTTTTTGTCAGTGCCGGCTTTGTAGCACCGCTATCACCTCTTTAAGGCCAAGGCCCCGCACTCGTAAGGTGAGCAGCAGGTGGTACAGCAGATCGGCGCTTTCGTTTAACAGCGCCTCGTCGCTCTCCGCTACCGCGGCCAGGGCCACTTCCACCCCTTCTTCACCCACCTTCTGGGCCACCTTGTTGATGCCCCTGGCCGCCAGGTTGGCGGTGTAGGAGGACTCAGGCGCGTCTTTAAGGCGCTGGCCCTGAATGGCTTCCAGCTCTGCCAAAAAGGCGAGGTCGGGTTTGGCGCCGCCAAAGCAGCTGTCGGTGCCCAAGTGGCAAGTGGGGCCGACCGGCTGGGCCAGCACCAGGATGCTGTCGTTGTCGCAATCGGTATGGACTGAGGCCACCTTCAGCACATTGCCTGAGCTTTCGCCTTTGACCCAAAGCCGGTCCTTGGAGCGGCTGTAAAAGGTCACCAGGCCCCCTTCCAGGGTTTGCTTGAGGGCCGCGAGGTTCATATAGCCCTGCATGCGAATTTGCCCGGTGGCCACATCCTGCACCAGTGCCGGCAACAGGCCATCGCCTTTGGCAAAATCGAGCTCAACAGCGTTATCCAAGGTCACTTTCACGGTCTTACCTCCTGGCCCTCGGCAATCAGCCAGGCTTTCAAATCGGGAATGGCAATGATGCCCTTGTGGAACACCGAAGCGGCCAGGGCCCCGTCGGCACCGGCTTCGAAGGCGTCTTTAAAGTGGTGCATTTGCCCGGCGCCGCCGGAGGCAATGAGCGGCAGCCGGGTGGCGGCGCGCACCGCGGCCAGTTGCTTAAGGTCGTAGCCTTTACGCATACCGTCTTGGTTCATCATGTTCAGCACAATTTCGCCGGCGCCGCGCTCTTCTACTTCCCGCACCCAGTCGAGGGTAGCGCGGCCTGAGGTACGGGCCTTGTCTTCGCGGCCGGTGTATTGCCACACCTGCAACTCGCCGCCCTCAGTCACATAAGAGTCGATACCCACCACCACGCACTGACGGCCAAATTCTTTGCTGAGCTGGTTGATAAAATCGGGGTTTTCAAGAGCCGGGCTATTGACCGAAATCTTATCGGCGCCAAAGGCCAGCAGGGTACGGGCATCTTCAACACTGCGAATACCGCCGGCCACACAAAAGGGAATATCCAGCACCTCGGCCACCGCCGACACCCAGGATTTGTCTACCACTCTGCTATCAGAGCTGGCGGTAATGTCGTAGAACACCAGTTCGTCGGCGCCGGTGTCGCTGTAGCGCTGGGCCAGTTCGACGATGTTGCCCACCACTTCGTGGTTTTTAAATTGCACGCCTTTCACGACCACGCCATCGCGCACGTCAAGGCAGGGGATTATGCGTTTTGCCAGCATGCGCTTGCCTCCTCCAGGGTGAATTTACCGTCTAAAAGGCTCTTGCCGAGGATAACTCCTTGCACGCCGGCGGCTTTAAGCTTGGGCAGCTCATCAAGGCTGGCCACCCCGCCGGAGGCTTGCAGGGCAATGCCCGGATAGCGGCGGGTGATGTCGCCGTACAGCTCAGCGTTGGCGCCGGTGAGGGTGCCGTCGCGGTCGATGTCGGTAATAAGAAAATGCTTGGCGCCGTTGTCCATGAAATAGGCCAAGAGGCTGTCGAGGTTTTGCGTCGCCTTTTCCAGCCAGCCGTGGCTGGCGGGGAACCAGTCGCTGCCGTCAAAGCGCACATCAAGGGCCAGCACCAGTTTTTCAGGGCCTAGGGCATCAAGCCAACCGGCCACTAGGCTTGGGTTTTTGATGGCAAGGCTGCCCACCACCACCCGGCTGGCGCCAAGGGCGAGAAGCTGCTGTACGTCTTCAAAACAGCGCACCCCGCCGCCCACTTGCAGCGGCAAGGGGGACTTTCGAATTACATCGCGCAAAGCGCTCCACTGGCGCTCGGCGGCGTCGCGGGCGCCGGATAAATCCACCAGGTGGAAATACTGGGCGCCGGCCTTGGCGTAGGCGGCAAAGCGCTCGGCCGGATCGGCCCCATAGCGGGTTACCTGGCCGTAATCGCCCTTAAAGAGGCGCACCACCTGGCCGTCGAGAATATCCAGGGCCGGGATCAGCATGGCTCTTTCTCCAAAAAGTTTTTCAGCATCAGGGCGCCGCTCTTGCCGGAACGCTCCGGGTGAAACTGGGCGCCGATAACGTTGTTCTGGGCGATGACCGCCGAGAAGAGCTCGCCGTGCTGGCTTTGGGCCAGGGTAAAGGGCCCCACCGGGGCGATGAAGCTGTGCACGAAGTAGAACCAGTGGTTCTGGTCGATGCCGTCAAAGATGGGGTTGGGTTTGATGTCGGTAAGCTGGTTCCAGCCCATGTGTGGCAGACGCGGGGCGTTAAGTTCCCGCACTTCGGTATCAATGAGCCCCAGGCATGGCACGTCGGACTCGCTGCTATAGCGGGTGAGAAGCTGCATACCCAGGCAAATGCCCATCACCGGCTGGGTGAGCTCTTGCAAGGTGGCGGTTAAATCTCGCGCTTCGATGTTATTCATGGCGGCGCCGGCGGTGCCGACCCCCGGCAAAAATACCCGGCGGGCACTTTTGATGGTGGCCAAGTCTTTGGTAACCACCGGCTCTTTGCCCAGGCGTTTGACGGCGTTAAACAAGGAGCGCAGGTTGGCGCATCCGGTATCGAGAATAACGATCACAAGGCCCCCTTGGAGCTGGGTAGCTCGCTGCCGGCGGTTTTGCTAACGGCCTGGCGCAGCGCCCGGGCAAAGGCTTTAAAGAGCCCTTCCACCTGGTGGTGGGCGTTACCTTCGGTTGAGCTCAGGTGCAGGGTGATGCCGGCGGCGTCACTCAAGCTTCTGAAAAAGTGCGGCACCATCTCGGTGGCCAACTCGCCCACCTGGTCGCGGCTAAAGTCCACATCCACCTTGCAATAAGGGCGGCCGGAAAGGTCCAGCACCGCTTCGCAGCGGCATTCGTCCATGGGCAGCACAAAGCCGTAGCGGCCGATGCCTTGCTTGTTGCCAAGGGCCTTTTTCAGCGCTTCGCCAAGGGCCAGAGCGCAGTCTTCGATGCTGTGGTGATCGTCGATGTGCAAATCACCCTCGCAGTTAAGGGCCAGGGTAAAGCCGCCGTGCACGGCGATTTGCTCGAGCATGTGGTCAAAAAAGCCGATGCCGGTGTGGATGTTGGCCTTGGGGCCACCGTCGAGATCCACTTCCACCTTGATATTGGTTTCGCGGGTGGTGCGGGTTACTTGCGCCTGGCGCGGCTGCTCGGTCAGTGCTTTGACGATTTGCGCCCAGCCGAGGGTCTTGGGGTTGTACTGGAAGGCTTTGACCCCCATGGCTTCGGCCAGGGTGACATCAGTGGCGCGGTCGCCGATGACGGCGCTTTTGGTAAAGTCGACCCGGCCTTCGGTGAGGTAATGGCGCACCAGGCCCAGCTTGGGTTTGCGGCAGCCGCAGTTGTCGGCATCAAAGTGCGGGCAAATCAGCACTTCGCTGAATTTTACCCCTTGGCTTTCGAGAATTTGCATCATCAGGTCGTGAGGGCCCTGAAAAGTCTCGCTGGGGTAACTGCTGGTGCCGAGGCCATCTTGGTTGGAGACCATCACCAGCTCAAAACCGGCGCTTTGCAGTTTGAGGAGCGCGGGAATGACGCCGGGCTCGAAGGCCAGTTTTTCAAAGCTATCGATTTGAAAGTCTTCGGGCTCGGTGATGATGGTGCCGTCGCGGTCGATAAAAAGAATGGGCTTAGCCATGGATGGCCTCCTGTACCTTGGCCATTTCTTGTGTGGAACCGATGGAGATGCGGGTTTTACCGCTTAGCCGCCGGGCTAAAACGCCACCGGCCAGCAGCTTGTCAAAAAGCGCCTCGTCGTCCACCAGAATAAAGTTGGCCGACGACGGAATGACGCGATAGCCCTTGGCCTCAAGGTTGTTTACCAAGGTGGCGCGCAGGGCGTTGACTTCCCGCACCCTGTCGCGCATCAGGCCAAGGCCTTCTTCGGTCATGGCCTGGCGGGCGATGGCCGCCACCGGCGTGGGGATGGGGTAGGGGGCCAGCACTTTGGCCAAGAGGCTAATGACCTCTTCATTGGCCAGCACCATACCTAAGCGCAAGCCGGCCATGCCAAAGGCCTTGGAGAAGGTGCGCAGCACCACCAGGTTGGGGTAGTCGTTGATCCAGTTGGCAACGCTCTGCGCCTCGGCAAATTCGATGTAGGCCTCGTCCACCACCACCAGGGCGCTGCCGGCAGCCCGTTCAAGCAGCGCTTTGAGGTCATCTGGCGCCATCATCTCGCCGGTGGGGTTGTTGGGCCGGCACACAAATACCAGCTTGGCGTCGCTCAAATCCGCTTCTTGCAACGACACCGTGGTTTTTACCGCCACTGCGCAGGTTTCGGCGGTGATGGCGTACATGCCGTAAGTGGGAGGCTGGATGAGGATGGCGTCGAGCTCCGGCTCACAAAAGGTGCGAATAAGCACTTCGATGCCTTCGTCGGCGCCGCGGGTAGCCAGCAGTTGGCTGGGGTTCAAGCCGCAATAACGGGCGTAATCGGCCACCAATTCGGTGGGCTGGGCGCCGGGGTAGCGGTTGATGGCGCCGTCAAAGGCGGCATTAACCAGGCCACCGGCCTCGTTGGCGTTAACAAACACCTGGGCTTGGCCACCGATGCGGCGGGCCGACTGATAGGGCACCAGCTCGCGGATATTGGGGCGGGCTAAATCAAAAACGCTCATGCCTTGTTCTCCAGGCGGACTGTGACCGCCAGTCTGTGGGCATCCAGACCCTCGGCGTCGGCCAGGGCAATCAAAGTGGGGGCCAGGGTTTCCAGGCCAGCTTTACTGAGGGTCTGCACCGTGTAGCGGCGCATAAAGTCCAACAGGCCCAAGCTTGAATAACTTTTGGCCAGGCCATAAGTGGGCAGCACGTGGTTGGTGCCGGAGGCGTAATCGCCGGCAGACTCGGGGCTGTAGGCGCCGACAAAAATAGAACCGGCGTTTTTCAGCCTTCCCAGCAGCTGCTGGGCGTTGTCGAGCTGCAAAATCAAGTGCTCGGGGGCGTAGCTGTTGGATATTGCTACCAGCTCGGCCTCGGTTTTCACCACCAGGGTGCGGCTATTATCCAGGGCTTTGAGGGTAATGGCCTGGCGCGACAGCGTGGCGGTGAGTTCGGCCAGTGCTTTATTTACCGCCTCGGCCAGGGCTTGGCTGGTGGTCACTAGCACCACTTGCGAGTCCGGGCCATGCTCGGCCTGGCTCAACAAGTCGGCCGCTACAAAGCGGGGGTTAGCATTGGCGTCGGCCAGCACCATCACCTCGGAGGGGCCTGCGGGCATGTCGATGGCGATACCGTCCAGGGCCACCTGGCGCTTTGCTTCGGTGACATAGGCATTGCCGGGGCCGAAGATTTTCACCACCGGTTTGTCACCATAGGCCATGGCGGCAATGGCCTGGGCGCCGCCCAGGGCCAGCACCTGGGGAATGCCAGCCAGGGCGGCGGCGGCCAGAATCACATCCGGCACCGGGCCGGGAGTGGCGAGGATGATCTCCTCAACCCCGGCGATACGGGCCGGTATGGCCTGCATTAATACAGAAGAGGGCAGCGGCGCCGAGCCGCCGGGTACATAGATGCCGATGCGCTCCAAAGCCTGCCAGCGCTGCTCGCAAAGAATGCCGGGCTGGGTTTCCACGGTAATGGCCTGAGGGCGCTGGGCCTCGTGAAAACGGCTGATGTTGGCCACCGCTTGTTCCATGGCAACGCGAAGCTCGGGCTTGATGCTGGCCAGTGCATCCTTGGTGGCTACCCAACGCGAGCCGTCGTAGTTATCCAGGGTGCTGGCGTAGCGGCTAAGGGCTGCATCGCCCTCTGCGCGCACCGCCGCCAGGATATCGCTGACGATACCGCGAATGGCGGCGCTGTCTTTTTGGGCCGGGCGGGTCAACAGGTTTTGCTGCTCTTTGGCGCCAAGGGCGGCCCAATCGATGATGGTGAGCATGGCTTACTCCAACATTTTCTCAATGGGCAGCACCAGGATGCTGGAGGCGCCCAGGGCCTTGAGGGCTTCCATGGTTTCCCAGAACAGGGTTTCGCTGGCCACCGCGTGCAGCGCCACTTTTACCTCTTCACCCTCTTGGCCTGCGAGGGGCAAGATGGTGGGGTTTTCGGCGCCGGGTAGCAATTTGACGATTTCGCCGAGCTTGTTTTTGGGGGCGTGCAGCATGATGTACTTGCTTTCGCGGGCGCTCAGCACCCCTTGCAGGCGGGTCATCAGGGTGTCGATAAGCTGCTGCTTGGCCGGCTCAAAGGCCTGCTCGCGGGCGATCAAGGTGGCCTGGGAGCGGTAGATGACTTCCACTTCCTTAAGACCGTTGGCCTCCAAGGTGGCACCGGTGGATACCAGATCGCAGATGGCGTCAGCCAGGCCGGCGCGGGGGGCCACTTCCACCGAGCCGTTCAGTTGGCAGTTTTTAAAACTGGTGCCTTTGGCGGCGAGATAACGGCCCAACAGGCGCGGGTAGGAGGTGGCGATAATTTTGCCGTCAAGGGCCTCGGCGCTGGCAAATTCCTCGTCCTCCGGGATGGCCAGAGACAAACGGCATTTGCCAAAACCCAGGGCCTTGAGCTCGCGGTAACGGGCTGGCATGGCGTCGGCCTGGCGCTCCAGCTCCACTTCTTCCAGTACGTTTTGGCCGACGATGCCCAGGTCGATAATGCCGTCCATCACTAGGGCCGGGATGTCGTCGTCACGGACCCGCAGGATGTCGATGGGCAGGTTCTCGGCGTGGGCGATAAGGCGGTTATCGCGCATCACGAATTTAACGCCCAGTTGGGACAGCAGCTTTTCGCTGTCGCGGCTCAAGCGCCCGGATTTTTGGATGGCGATGCGTAAGCGTGTTTTGTCGGTGGTCATGATGTTGGTCCTAAGTAAGTAAAAACCCCGGCTAGGTGTCCTGCCGGGGTTTTTGTCTGGTACTTATGACCTTTGACATCCGCCGGAAGGACCATAGCCTTCCAGTCGAATATCCTCCTGAAGGCTACTCGGTGGCGTGATGATGATGGTGCACGTTGTTCAGGAGGAAAGTGTTCATGTGCGTAAATATGCGCTCGAAAAGTCAGTGCATTCACCATACCCGACCCGCCAATGGATTGACAACCCCTAAAGACCATGAAATTTTGGTCGATAAATAAGCAGAGGTGATAACGATGATCAGTCTTGACCCGTTTTTGCCCTTTCTGCCCAAGCCGAACCCGGAGCCCACGCAACCGGAGCGCAAGGTTCAGGAGGTGCAAAAGACGCAACCTACCAGTAAAACCGAAGCGCATCCCGATGCCGTTGCCGAGACTGAAGACCGGCAGAACAAGCGCCGTGAGCAACAGGACCGGCGCCGCCGTAAGCGCAAAGGGCAGACCATGCATTATTACGATCGCCGCGGCATTGACTTAGAAGACGAAGACAACAGCGCCCCGGATGTCGATCTTTTTGCCTGAAGGGCGCCGTGTTAAGCTCCCCAGCTCGATTAGCTGGCCGTGCCCCGATGACTCTCGACGAACTTTTCTCCCCCCAAGGCCCCCTGGCCAAGGCTATTGACGGCTTCAAGCCCCGCGCGCCGCAGTTGGATATGGCGCACCTTGTAGAAGAAGCCATCGATAACCGCAGCACCGTGGTGGTGGAAGCCGGCACCGGCACCGGCAAGACCTTTGCCTATCTGGTGCCCGCCTTAAAGGCCGGCAAGAAAATCGTTATCTCAACCGGTACCAAGGCCCTGCAAGAGCAGCTGTTTTTAAAAGACTTGCCCCGCATTCGCGACGCCCTAGGCACGGCGCCCGCGCTGTCGCTGCTAAAAGGCCGCGCCAACTACCTGTGCCTGGCGAGGCTCAAGGCCCGGGAAGCCGACACCAACCTCTTGGATCCGGCGCTACTGGCCGAATTTACCCAGGTTACCCGCTGGGCGCCGCGCACCGAAAGCGGCGATATTGCCGAGCTGCCGCTGCCAGAAGACGCCGGGGTCTTTCCTCATGTCACCTCCACGGCGGAGAACTGCCTGGGCCGTGATTGCCCACATTTTGAAGACTGTTATCTGGTCAAGGCCCGCAAAAAGGCCATGGATGCCGACCTGGTGGTGATTAACCACCACCTCTTTTTTGCCGACATGGCCATTCGCGACACCGGTTTTGGCGAGCTTATTCCCAAGGCCGATGCGGTGATCTTTGACGAGGCCCATCAGCTACCAGACATCGCCTGCCAGTATTTCGGCGAGTCGGTTTCTACCCGGCAGATCCAGGATCTGTGTAAAGACGTGGAAGTGTGCGTGCGCACCGAGCTTAAAGATCAGCGCCAACTGGCCCTGGCCGCCGAGCGCCTGGCCACCACCACCATGGACATGCGCCTGGGCCTGGGAGACGAGCCGCAAAAAGGCAACCTGCGGCAAATCGAAAAAGGCCTGCAACCGGTGCTGGCCAAGGTAAACAGCGATCTCGATTTTGTGGTGGAAGTGCTGAAAAGCAACCTGGGCCGCAGCGAAAGCGCCGACAACCTCTACGAGCGGCTGGCGGTGATTAAAAATCGCCTGGCCCGGGTGCTGGACACCGGCAAGCTCGGTTTCAGCTATTGGTTTGAAACCACCCGCCGCCATCTGTCGCTGAACCTGACCCCCTTGTCGGTGGCGGACAAGTTCGCCGCCTTGGTGGACGACCACCCCTCGGCCTGGATTTTTACCTCAGCCACCTTGGCGGTGGACGACGCCTTTGGCCACTTCAGTAGCCTGCTTGGCCTTAAACCCAGTAAAACCCTTATTCTCGACAGCCCCTTTGACTACCCCAAGCAAGGCTTATGGGTGGTGCCAAGGGATATGCCCGAGCCCAATATGCAGCGCTCGGCCGAGCAGCTGTTGGCGCCCTTGCTGCCGCTTATTCAAAAGGTTGGTGGCCGCACCTTTGTGCTCTTTACCTCCCATCGCATGCTGGGCCAGGCCGCCCGCTGGCTGGAAGACAAACTGGATTTTCCGCTCTTTGTGCAGGGCACCGCGCCCAAGCGCACCTTGCTGGAGCAGTTTGTCGAGGCCGGTAACGGCGTGTTGCTGGGCACCGGCAGCTTTTGGGAAGGGGTGGACGTGCGGGGCGAGGCGCTGTCCTGTGTTATTATCGACAAACTGCCCTTCGGCCATCCGGATGACCCTTTGCTGCAAGCCCGCAGCGAAGATTGCCGCCTCAAAGGCGAAGACCCTTTTGCCACCCTGCAATTGCCTCAGGCCGTTATTGCCTTAAAGCAGGGGGCAGGGCGCCTTATCCGCGACTCTGACGACCGAGGGGTGCTGGTAATTTGCGATAACCGCCTGGTAAACCGGCCTTATGGCCAGACCTTTGTCAAAAGTCTGCCGCCATTCAAGCGCACCCGGGATCTGAACCAGGCCTTGGCGTTTTTCTCGGAGACACAATGACCGTATTGCTTGCCCTGGATACGGCAACCGAAGCCTGCAGCGCCGCGCTGCTAAAAGGCGATGAGGTGCTGGGCCGTTTTGAAGTCTGCCCACAGCAGCATACCCAAAAGATTTTGCCGATGATTGATAGCCTGCTGGCGCAAGCCGGCATTGGCCTAAAAGACGTCGACGCCCTAGTGGTGGGCCGTGGCCCCGGCAGCTTTACCGGGGTGCGCATTGGTATTGGCATAGTGCAGGGGCTGGCGTTTTCGGCCGGCAAGCCGGTGGTGACCGTCTCCAACCTGGCGGCCATGGCCCAGCAGGCGCTTATGCAGACCGGCCAGCAAAAGGTGCTGGCCGCCATCGATGCCCGCATGGGCGAAGTGTATGTGGGGGCTTTCGAGGCCAAAGACGGCCTGATGCAACTGGTGGGCGAAGAAGCGGTGCTGGCGCCCCAAGAGGTAACCAGCCCCTGGCCGGCGCTGGCGGTCGGCACCGGCTTTGGTGCCTACCCGGAGCTGGTTGCCAGCTTAGGGCTTGATGCGAGCGACATCACACTTCCCGATGCCCGCTTTATGCTGCCTCTGGCACAGGCCGCCTATAATGAGGGTCGCTACGCCGATGCACTCAATGTTGAGCCCGTGTATCTTCGTGATAAAGTAACCTGGAAGAAACTGCCCGGTCGGGAATAGAGCCTTAAATGCGCATTCAATCCAACCCCTATCAGCCCAGTACGCAGCCACCGGTCTCGGTACCGGCGGCCACGCCGTCGTCGCCTGGCGCGGCTACGGCCAGTACTGATCTGGTGCGCTACAGCGCCAAAGGGGTGGCGGCGGCGCAGGATTATCAGGTCCAATACGACCAACCTTCCAGCCGCAACCGTAAGGCGGTGGCTGAATACCAATCCCTCGACCGCCAAGCCCGCAAGGAAGAAGCGTCTTCCCTGCTAGGGGTGGATCTCTACGTTTGAAGCGCCTGCTACTGGCCTTGCTGGCAGCAGTTCTGCTGCAATTTATACCCATCCTCAATCTGCCGTTTCTCTGGTTTACCGCCTTTTTTCACGAACTTGGCCATGCCCTGGTGACGCTTGCCACCGGCGGCAGCGTCAGGCAATTGGTGCTGGCCGCCAATGGCGCCGGCCACACCTTAAGCGGCGGCGGCTGGCCGGTGCTTATTGGTTTAAGTGGCTACCCGGCGGCAAGCCTTGCCGGGGTGCTGCTGTGGCAAGGGGCGACGGTAGGGCAGGCCTGGCGCTGGCTTAGCCCATTGTTGCTAGTTACGATACTGAGCGTTTTGGTTTTCTGGGTCAGGGACCTACTGAGCGGTTTTTTGCTGGCGGCTTTTGTTGCCGGTTTTGCTAGCCTGTGGCGCCTGGGCGCCAAAGGGCGCTGGGTGTGGGCGTTGCTGGCCGCTACCTTGCTGGTTAATGCCTTGTTATCCCCTTTACAACTACTCTTGGGCACAGGTGGTGACGGGCACCTTCTCTACCAATTAACGGCAATACCTGCCACTATCTTCGTGATTTTTTGGGTTTTCATCGGTCTATCTACTGTAGTGTGGGTAGTAACTAGGAGGTAAACCATGTGGCGTAATCTGAGCCTGGCTCTGGTTGTGCTGCTGGCAGGATGTGCCAGCATGCCCGACGAGCTCAAAGTGCCGGAAGGCACCAACCTCGCCGCTTATAACCTGGCCCGTGAAGGGCAGGAAGTAGGCAAAACCGCCCGTTGGGGTGGGGTGGTGACGGGGGTGACCAATCTCAAGGACAAAACCCGTATCGAGGTGATGTTCACCTCACTGACCAACAGCGGCCGGCCAAGCCTTGATAACCCCAGCCCCGGCCGTTTCTATGCCTATGTTGACGGTTTTGTCGATCCGGTGTCCATTCCCAAGGGGTATCGCGTCGCCCTGGTGGGGACTGTCGGTAAGGCCGAAAAAGGCCAGGTGGGGGATTTTTCCTATACCTACCCGGTGCTGAACGTCAGTAACTTCAAACTCTGGGCACCGCAGCAACAAGTGGATTATTACCCTGATCGCTGGGGTCCTTATTGGGGCTCTCCCTTCGGCTACGGCTATGGGTATTGGGGCGACCCCTTCTTCTATCATCCCTACTATTACGGCCCGCAGCGGGCACGAGTAACCGGGCCCAAGGTACCCAAACCCGATTACACACCCAAGCCGTTGCCACGGGGCAACAATAACCAACCAGGGAAGCAAAAATGACAAGGACACTTTACATGTCAGTACTCGGGGCCGTTATGGCCCTGAGTTTTAATGCCAGCGCCATCACCCTCGACCAAGCGGTGCACAGTGGTGCCCGTCCCGAGGCCCAGGTGGCAAGGGACCAATACCGCCATCCGGCCGAGACCCTGGCCTTTATGGGCATTAAACCCACCATGACGGTGGTGGAGCTGTGGCCCGGCGCCAGCGGCTGGTATAGCGCCATTTTGGCCCCTTACCTCAAAGACCAGGGGCACTTTATTGCCGCCAGTTTCTCCACCCAGCCCGGCCCCAATGGCGAAGAAGGCTATTACGTTCGGGCCGGCAAGGCCTACCAGGCCCTGTTGGCGCAAAACGAGGCCCGTTGGGGCAAGGTTTCCCTAGCGGTGCTGGCGCCGCCCGAAGAGGTGCAACTGGCAGCTCCCGGCTCTGCCGACATGGTGCTGACCTTTCGTAACCTCCACAACTGGCATAAAAGTGGCCAGTTGGACACCGTGTTCAGCGCCGCTTTTAGCGCCCTGAAACCGGGCGGTACCTTCGGGGTGGTGGAGCACCGCGCCAAAGCTGGCACCAGCGAGGCCGAGATGGCCAGCTCAGGCTACATGGCCACCGATTACGTGATTGAGCATGCCAAAAAGGCCGGCTTTGTGCTCGATGCCAGCAGCGAAATCAACGCCAACCCCAAAGACACCAAGGATTACCCCGCTGGAGTCTGGACCTTGCCGCCAACCTTGACTCTTAAAGATCAAGACAGGGCCAAATACCTGGCCATTGGCGAAAGCGACCGTATGACCCTGCGCTTTAAAAAGCCGCAATGACCGAACGCCAGTTTGTTTTGGCCGACCTGACCCTTGCCGCTCAGTGCTGGGGTCAGGGTGAGCCGGTGCTTGCCTTGCATGGCTGGATGGACAACTCGGGTAGCTTCGAGGCTCTGGCCCAGCACTGGCAGCATGGCGAGCTTATCGCCCTCGATTTGCCAGGCCACGGCCACTCCGAGCATCGCCAGGGCCCTTATTACTTTGTCGATTACCTCCTTGAGCTCTACCAGGTGGTGGAGCAGCTGGGCTGCGCCGTGCATCTGGTGGGGCACTCCATGGGCGGCATGCTGTGCAGCGCCTTTGCCGGATTGTTCCCGGATAAGGTTAAAACCTTACAGCTGATTGACGGCCTGCTGCCCATCTCCAACCCTCCCGAGCACGCCGCCCAAACCTTGCGAGCCGCGATTTTGTCTCGCCTCAAGCACGGGCGCCGGCCCGGCAGGGTGTATCCGTCGCTACGGGAAATGGCACAAGTGCGCAGCCACAATGGCGATTTCAGCACTCAGCAGGCTATGCCACTGGTCAGACGGGCCAGCATTTTGCGTGAGGATGGCTATCATTGGCGTACCGATCCTAGGCTCAAGACCACTTCGCCGCTGCGTCTGACCCCGGATCAGGTGCAAAGCTTGGTCGCTGGTATCGCCTGCCCTATTGCCGTGTATCTGGGCAGTGAGGGTCTCTATACCAAGGACGAAGCACGGCGCCAGCGGGAATTGACGCTGCTCGGTGGAATTGAACCGGTGTGGCTGGAAGGAGGGCACCACTGCCATTTGCAGCAGCCAGAAGCATTGGCAATGCATTTAACCAAGATGTTAACGTTGACGTGAACTGGCTAAAGTTTGTGTCGCCATCTTGAGTAACCCCTTGCACTATGGGATGATCCGGAAAAATTCGAGTAAAAACTCAGTTGGCCCGATTTCGGGTTGTTGAGAATAAAAACAATAGATAAAGACCGGGATGGAAACCGGAAGGAGATTCTTCGTGGAAAAAATTTGGCTGAAAAGCTACCCGTCCGATGTACCCGCCGAGATTGATCCAGCCCACTATCCCTCTCTGCTCAACGTCCTTGAAGATGCCTGTCAGCAGTACGGTGACCAAAGTGCCTTTGTCAATATGGGCCAGGAGATCACCTATAAGGAGCTGGACGAGAAAAGCCGTGATTTTGCCGCTTACCTGCAAAAAGAACTGAAACTCGAAAAAGGTGCCCGGGTCGCGCTGATGATGCCCAACCTTCTGCAATACCCTATCGCCCTTTTTGGGGTGCTACGGGCCGGCATGGTGGTGGTGAACGTCAACCCGCTTTACACCCCCCGCGAGCTGGAGCACCAGCTTAATGACGCTGGCGCCGAAGTCATTGTTATCGTCACCAACTTCGCCCACACCTTGCAAAAGGTGGTGGCTCATACCCCGGTCAAGCACGTTATTCTCACCAAGCTTGGCGATATGCTGGGCCAGCCCAAGCGCACCCTGGTTAACCTGGTGGTCAAATACATCAAGAAGATGGTGCCTCACTACGAGCTGCCGGGCGCCATTAGCTTTCGTTCGGTACTGGCCGAGGGCAAGCAGCTAAGTTATGATCGCCCCGAGGTGGACGGTGAAGACTTGGCCTTCTTGCAGTACACCGGCGGCACCACCGGCGTATCTAAAGGCGCGATGCTCAGCCACCGCAACATGATTGCCAACCTCGAACAGGCCACAGCCATGTTCGGGCCCTTGCTTAAGCCGGGCCAGGAACTCATCATCACCGCACTACCGCTCTACCATATCTTTGCGCTCACCGCGAACTGCCTGCTGTTTATGAAGTTTGGTGGCCGGAATCTCTTGATCACCAACCCCCGTGACATCCCCGGTTTCATCAAGGAAATGGGTAAGTACCCCTTTACCGCTATTACTGCGGTAAATACCTTGTTTAGCGCCCTGATGCACAATGACGATTTTGCCAAGCTGGATTTCAGCCGCCTCAAGCTGGCTCTGGGGGGCGGTATGGCCCTGCAGCGCCCGGTTGCTGAGCGCTGGCAGAAAATAACCGGCCACCCCATGCTCGAAGGCTACGGCCTGACCGAGTGTGCACCGCTGGTGTGCGTCAACCTCTACACCACGCCAGGCTTTAGCGGCACCATCGGGGTTCCGGCGCCCAGCACTGATGTGGTCCTCAAAGAACCCGATACCGGCGAACTGGTTGAAGAGCTGGGCAAACCCGGCGAAATGTGGGTCAAGGGCCCGCAGGTGATGGCCGGTTACTGGAATCGCCCTGAGGCGACTGCCGAGAGCATCAAGGATGGCTGGTTCGCCACCGGCGATATTGCTACCATGGATGAGCAGGGTTTCTTCCGTATCGTTGACCGTAAAAAAGACATGATTTTGGTGTCCGGTTTCAACGTCTTCCCCAACGAGATTGAAGAAGTGGTCGCCATGCATCCCAAGGTGCTGGAAGTGGCTGCCGTCGGCGTGCCGGACGAGCACTCCGGCGAAGTGGTGAAGATCTTCGTGGTGACCAAAGACAACAGTGTGACCGCCGACGAGCTTATCCAACATTGTCGTAAGCACCTAACCGGCTACAAAATCCCGAAAAAGGTCGAGTTCCGGGACGAGCTTCCCAAGACCAACGTTGGCAAGATTTTGCGCCGAGCGTTGCGGGACGAAGAAGTCAAAGCGGCCAGTTAATTAACGGCCTCGATAATAAGAAGAAAACGCCGGCGTCTTGCCGGCGTTTTGTTAAGGAGCGCTTTTGCACTATCAGATGATTGCCAGCCAGGCCGACCTAAACGCCTGCCTCAATGCGTTGGACCCAAGCCAACCCCTTTGCCTGGACACCGAATTTATGCGGGTCCGCACCTATAACCCCCAGCTGGCCCTGGTGCAGCTCACCACCGGCCAGGACATCTACCTGATTGACCCGCTGGCAGTGGCTGACCTCGAGCCGCTGTGGCAGCGCTTGGTTGGCGCCGAGACCAAAGTGCTACACGCCTGCGGTGAAGATTTGGATGTGCTGCCAAGCCCTTTGCTGCCGCTCTTTGACACTCAGGTAGCGGCGACGCTTTGTAACAAAGGCATGTCCCTTGGCTACGCCGCCCTGGTAGAGCAGGAATTTGGGGTGACCCTGGACAAAGGCCAGTCCCGTACCGACTGGCTAAAAAGGCCGCTAACTGAGGCCCAGCTCGCCTATTGCGTCAACGACGTGCTCTACCTGCCAGAGCTGCACCAGCGCCTGGATGCGGCTCTGATTGCCATTGGCCGCCGCGCCTGGCTCACCGAAGAGTGCGAGCGCCAGGTATCGGGCCGTGCCCGGGGCGCCAACCCGGAACTGGCCTACATCGATATCAAAAACGCCTGGCAACTGGGGCCCCAGAACCTGGCGGTGCTGCGCGAACTGGCGGGCTGGCGCCTGGGCGAAGCCAAACGGCGCGACTTGGCGCTTAATTTTGTGATCCGCGAGGAAAACCTCTGGGCCATCGCCAAGCGCCTGCCTGAGCGGGCTCACGAGATAAAATCGCTGGTGGCCCCTCAAGAATGGCGCCACCACGGCCAAGCCTTGCAGCGGTTGGTAGAGCAGGGCATGAATGTGCCCTCAAGCGACTGGCCAGCCCCCATAGTGCGGCTGATTGACCTGCCCGATTACAAAGAGCAGTTTGCCGCCATCAAGGACAAAGTGGCCCTGGCCGCCGAGAAAACCGGCCTGCCAGAAGCCTTTATCGGCTCTAAAAAGCTGATTAACGATTGGTACAGCTACCACTACCGCCTTAGCGAACAGGAGCGGGAGAGCGCCAGCATCCCGGTGCTGCAAAGCGGCTGGCGCCAAGAGGTGCTGGGCAGCTTGAAATAAAAAAGGCGCCGATGGCGCCTTTTTTCATCTACCTTAGCGGGGGATTGTCTTCCGGCAGGGTGATGTTGAGTTCCAGCACCGACAGCTCGTCGTCGCGGTGCTCGAGGGCTACCGAAACCTGGTCGGGGTTGATGTTCACGTATTTCATGATCACCGCCAGGATGTCCCTTTCCAGATCCTGCAGGTAATCAGGACCATTGCGGCGATGACGTTCGTGAGCAACGATGATCTGCAAGCGTTCCTTGGCCAGGTTCGCCGTCTTTTTCTTATTGGCACGAAAGTAATCCAGAAAGGACATGCCTTACCCTCCGAAAATCCGTTTCAACAGGCCTTTTTTCTCTTCGGTAGTAAAGCGCATGGGAATGCTTTCACCCAGCAGCCTTGCCACCGTGTCCAGGTAGGCCTGACCGGCATCGCTTTCCTTGTCCAGGCTTACCGGCTCGCCGGCATTGGAGGCGCGAAGCACCGCCTGGGACTCAGGAATAACCCCCAGCAGCGGAATGGCGAGGATCTCCTGCACGTCTTCGACGCTGAGCATGTCGCCGTTGTTCACCCGGCTGGGGTTATAACGGGTCAGCAGCAGGTGCTCCTTGATGGGTTCCTGGTTTTGCTCGGCGCGGCGAGATTTAGAGGCCAGAATGCCCAGGATGCGGTCAGAGTCGCGCACCGAGGAGACTTCCGGATTGGTGGTGACGATGGCTTCGTCGGCAAAGTACAGGGCCATCATGGCGCCGGTTTCAATGCCTGCCGGGGAGTCACAGATGATGTAGTCATAGTCTTTGGCGAGATCAGCCAAAACCTTCTCCACCCCTTCCTTGGTCAAGGATTCCTTGTCCCGGGTCTGGGAGGCGGGCAGGATGGACAACTTATCCACCCGTTTGTCCTTGATAAGGGCCTGGTTGAGGTTGGCTTCGCCATTGATGACATTGACAAAGTCATACACCACCCGGCGTTCGCAACCCATGATCAAATCCAGGTTACGCAGCCCCACGTCAAAGTCGACAATAACGGTTTTTTTGCCTGCCAGAGCCAGGCCTGTTCCGATCGCGGCACTGGAGGTGGTTTTGCCGACGCCTCCCTTGCCTGACGTCACAACGATAATGCGCGCCATAAAGTCCTCTTGAATTCCTTACAATGGGCCCAGGGCCAGTTTTTCTTCTTTTAGCCAGACCTGCGTGGGCGCTTGCCACTGACTTCCTTGCAGGTCGTCGCTTAACCAGTAAGTACCAGCGACCGAAACCAGCTCTGCCTCCAGCTTATGACAGAAGATCCGGGCTTGGGTATCACCGTTGGCACCGGCAATGGCTCTGCCACGCAGGTTACCGTAAATATGGATACAGCCGTCAGCGATCACTTCGGCGCCGGCGCCCACCGTACCCAGGATGATAAGGTCGCGGTCTTTTGCATAAAGCTGTTGTCCCGAGCGTACCTGACCCTGATGAACCTGAGCTGCCAGGTAAACCGGCCCTTGCTGAGGTTCGGCCTTGGGGGCGGCAGCTTTGGCCGCCGTGGGTTGGCGCCCCGGCTGCATCACCGCCCAACCGGTTTCCCGGGCAAGGCCTTTGAGGGCTTCGGGGCAGTTGACCAGCCCCACCGGCACCATGCCCTGATTGGCAATGGCGCTTTTGAGCCTTGCCAAGTTAGGCGCCTCGGTCAAGGCACCTAAATCCACCACCAGGGGAGCGGCTTGGAAAAAACCGGGGGCTTGCTGCACTTTTTCAGCGACTTTATTTTCAAAGTCAGCAAGATCGGCATCGGTCAATGCCAGTACGGATAACGTAAATGAAGTGCCTTTGAACAACAGTGACATGCAGCGTCCGGGCTCACGGGTGCTTGGTCCATAGCGGCCATGGTATAGTGAGGGCCCACGCCAGGCAAGACGATGACCTCTTATGTTGTGCGCTGTATACAAAAGTGCAAAAAAAGCTGACACCTACCTTTATATTCCGGGTAAAGGGGATTTCAGCCAAGTACCGCAAGAGCTGCTGGAGCTGTTCGGTGCCCCGGTATTTGTAACCCAGCTGCTGCTCAAGCCCGACCGTAAGCTAGCCCGCCTGAGCGGCGCCGAGATGCAGGCGCAGCTGGATGAAAAAGGCTACTACCTGCAACTGCCGCCGCCCCCCGAAGACTTGTTAAAAGCCCACCGGGCTTCCCTGGGGGCGTCATGAAACAGACCTTGTTGGCGTTGACCCTGGTGGCCATGCTGCCCTTTGGCGCCAAGGCGGCGGAGCCTGAGCAAACCCAGCAGGAATTTGCCGTCTATGTGCAAAAGCTCAAAGCAGAAGCCCTGACCCAGGGCATCAAGCCTGAGGTGGTGGACGCCGCCTTTGCCGACGTCAAACTGATGCAAAGGGCCATTGCCGCCGACCGCAGCCAACCCGAGAGCCGCCTCACGCTTGAAGGCTACCTCAACCGCACCGTGCCGGAGTGGAAGGTCAAGCAGGCCCGCGCCCAATACCAAAAGCACAAAGAAGAGCTGGACCGTATTGCCGCACAGTATGGTGTTAAACCCCAGTACATAGTGGCGCTGTGGGCCAAGGAGTCGAGCTTTGGCAAGGTGCAGGGTAACTTCCCGGTGATCTCCGCCCTGACCTCCATGGCCTTTGAAGGGCGCCGCGAGTCCTTTTTCAAAGACGAACTGATGGCGGCCCTTAAGATTCTCGAGCAAGGCCATGTGCCCCTGGCCGAGTTCAAAGGCTCCTGGGCCGGCGCCATGGGCCAGACCCAGTTCATGCCCAGCTCCTTTTTGGCGCTGGCGGTCGATGGCGACGGTGACGGCAAAAAGGACATCTGGCATGACACCGCCGATGTGTTTGCCTCCATCGCCAATTACCTAGCCAAAGCCGGTTGGCAAAACGACCAGATCTGGGGCCGCCAGGTCAAGGTGCCCCAAGGTTTTGACTGGGCCATGAAGGACGAGATCAAATCCCTCGACGAGTGGGCCAAGCTCGGCGTGCGCCGCTTTAATGGTGGTCCGCTGCCCAAGGCCGACATGAAAGCCCAGCTCAAGGCCGTGGACGGCCCCTCAGGGCGGGTTTACCTGGTGTACAACAATTACCAGGTGCTCAAACGCTGGAACCGCTCAGACTTCTTTGCCACCGGGGTCAGCCTGCTGGCAGACCGCATCGTCTGGCCGCCCCTGGCACCATGAGCGGCGTTCACTACTGGGAAACCAAAGGGCTCAAGGAAATGAGCCAAAGCGAGTGGGAAGGACTTTGCGACGGCTGCGGCAAGTGCTGCCTGCACAAACTCCAGGACGAAGACACCGACGAGATTTACCACACGGCGGTGGCCTGTGAGCTGCTGGACCTTCGCAGCGGCGGTTGCAGCGACTACGCCAACCGTTTTGCCAAGGTAACTGACTGCCTGCAGCTAAGTGCCGATAACCTGGCCAACTTTCAATGGCTGCCGCCCAGTTGCGCTTATCGGCGCCTCTCGGAAGGCCGAGGCCTGCCGAGTTGGCATCCGCTACTGAACGGCGGCAAGAAGCACAAGATGCATGCCGCCGACATGTCGGTGCGCCACAAATCGGTGTCGGAGGGGTTAGACTTGGACCCGGCCGATTTCATCGTCACCTGGCCCCTTGAAGATGTTGATTAAAAAAAGCCCCGCCAATTGGCGGGGCTTTTTGTTGCGAGTGATGACTCAGCGGGCTTTTTTGAAGAACTGGCCGATGATAACCACCACCGCGACTACCAGGAACAGGGCAAAAATCACCATCATCCACTGGGGCATGGACAGGCCCAGGAAGTGCCACACGGTTTGGGTGCAATCGCCACGGGCTTCGAACATGGCTGGCAGCCATTGGTCAACCTTGAACCAGTCGGGAAAGTCGGGTTTGAAGGCGCATTGCTTGAAAGGCGAAGGGTCGAGCTGCAGGTCGACGTGCTCGTAGGCCAATTTCAGGCCCCAGGCGGCGCTGACCACCCAGGCCGAAAAACCGGCCCAGCGCACCACCAGGTTGCCCGGGGCAATGGCCCCCAGCAAGCCGGCACCAAAGAGGCCAAGCACCGCCACTCGTTGGTACACGCACATCACGCAGGGCTCAAGGCGCATACCGTATTGGAAGAAAAGCGCGACCATTTCAAGGAGCAGGGCGCTGGCGGCCATCAATAGCCAGGAGGAACGTTGCGAGGCAAGTTTGGCGAGCATAACCTACTCAATTTCATTGTGATAATGGAAGGCTATTTAACAGAAAAAGCCGTGCTTTGGCACGGCTTTTCTTTGCTCAGTGTCCAGATGGCAGCGGTGAGCTGCCGGGCTGGTGATGGTGTATCAGGTCGTGGGAGTAGAGCCACTGGGTCAGGTCCGGCAGGAACCAGTACACCGTTATCATGCCGACAATGGTCAGCACTATGGTGTAGGGCAGGGCCATCCACACCATGCGGCCATAAGACAGGCGCAGCAAGGGGGCGAGCGCCGAGGTCAGTAGGAACAGGAAGGCGGCTTGGCCATTGGGTGTGGCTACCGACGGCAGGTTGGTACCGGTGTTGATGGCGACGGCCAACAGATCGAATTGGTCACGGGTGATGGTGCCGTTATTGAGCGCGGCATGCACTTCGTTGATGTACACCGTGCCCACAAAGACGTTGTCCGAGACCATGGATAACAGGCCGTTGGCAACGTAGAACATCAGCAGTTGGCTGTTGCCCTCGAAATCCAATACCCAATGAATAACCGGTTTGAACAGCTGCTGGTCGATGATCACCGCCACCACGGTAAAGAACACCGCCAGCAGCGCGGTAAAGGGCAGGGACTCTTCAAAGGCCTTGCCCAGTTGGTGCTCTTCGGTGATGCCGCAGGCAGCGGTGGTGAGGATGATGACGCTAAGGCCAATCAAACCGACGGCTGCCAGATGCATGGCCAGGCCTACGATCAGCCAAACGGCCACTAGGCCTTGAATATAGAGGCGGGCAACATCGCGCTGGGTGCGCTTGGCATCCTGGGCTTTGGCGTTATCCAGCAACACGCTGCGAACGCTGTCAGGCAACTGAGCGCCGTAACCGAACCAGCTGAATTTCTCGACCAGTGCGCAGGTCAGCAGGCCGCAGATCAGTACCGGCAGGGTCACAGGGGCCATGCGCAGCAGGAACTCGATAAACTGCCAGCCGGCGTTTTCGGCGATGATAAGGTTCTGAGGCTCACCGACCATAGTGCAAACACCGCCAAGGGCAGTACCCACAGAGGCGTGCATCATCAGGTTGCGTAAAAAGGCCCGGAATCGGTTGAGGTCGTCACGGGTTAGCTCTTTGACGTGCTCGTCCGAGGTATGGTCGTGGTCGTCTTTATGAGGGTCTTGGCCTGAGGCCACCTTGTGGTAGATGGCGTAAAAGCCGGTGGCCACGGCGATGATCACCGCCACCACGGTCAGAGCGTCCAAAAAGGCCGACAAAAACGCTGCTGCCAGTGAGAAAGCCAGTGACAACATGATTTTTGAACGGACTTTCAGCAGCAACTTGGTAAAGATGGCCAGCAGCAAATCTTTCATGAAGTGGATACCGGCCACCATGAAGATCAGCAGTAGCAGCACCTCAAGGTTGGCCAGCAGCTCGGCCTTGACGTGGGCCGGGCTGGTCATGCCGATGACCACCGCTTCAATGGCCAGCAGGCCACCGGGTTGCAGCGGATAGCATTTCAACGCCATGGCCAGGGTGAAGATAAACTCGACGATCAGCAGCCAACCGGCGCCAAAAGGGCTTATCGCGAAGACAATGGGGTTGATTATCAAAAAGCAGACGATAGCCAGCTTGTACCAGTCAGGCGAGTGACCCAGAAAGTTGGCCACCAATGCCCGCGGCAGTGTTGTGGTTGACGACATGCAAGTTCCCTGTAAGCGGAATGTATTGTTTTTTGGCTATCTTAAGGACTGTTGCCGCACTTTGCACTCCTACCTGTGGCGGTTCACCGCAAAGCGTCGCAAATTCAGCCAAAAGTTTATTTTTTGGGGCGCCGCCGCTAGAATCGGCTTTCGATATCGAATAACGACAACAGGCTGCGATACCCGCATGATTATAAAAGCGCAAAGCCCAGCAGGATTTGCTGAGGAATACATCATTGAGTCTATCTGGAACAACCGTTTCCCTCAGGGCTCAATTCTGCCTGCGGAGCGCGAGTTGTCTGAACTCATCGGGGTTACCCGCACCACCTTGCGTGAAGTGTTGCAACGCCTGGCCCGTGACGGTTGGCTGACCATCCAGCACGGCAAGCCTACCCGGGTGAACAATTTCTGGGAAACCAGTGGCCTCAATATCCTCGAAACCCTGGCACGCCTGGACCAGGATCGCTTTCCGGAGCTGGTGGATCACCTGTTGTCCGCCCGCACCAACATCAGCGCCATTTTTATCCGTAGCGCCCTCAAGCATGCGCCCGACAAAGCCGTAAAGATTTTAGAAGAAGCGGATACCATCAGCGACGACCCGGTCGAGTTCGCCCTCTACGATTACAAACTGCACCACGCGCTGTCAGGTGCCAGCGGCAACCCCATTTATGTGCTGATCCTCAACGGCTTTAAGAACCTCTACAGCCGGGTGGGCAAGTTCTACTTCTCCAACCCCAAGGCCCGTGAGCTGGCGCGCAAATACTACAGCACCCTCAAGGAGCTGGCAGGCCAGCACAAGTTTGAAGAGGCCCTGCCGGTGGTGCGCAAATACGGGCTGGACTCCGGGCGGGTCTGGGTCAGCATGCGCGGTGAAATTCCTTCCGATATCGTCGATTAAGAATGAAAAGGCGCCGTCAGGCGCCTTTTTTTAACTGCATAGGGCAGGTCAAACGCCGCTCCACCTCGCCGTTACCGTGTTCCACGTCCAGATGCACATCAAACTTCCACAGATAATGCAGGTGTTTGAGCACTTCCTGAGCCGTGCCTTCGTGCAGCGGTATGCGGTTATGGGGCACGTAACGCAAGGTCAATGACCGGTCGCCCCGCACGTTGACCTTATAAACTTGAATGTTTGGCTCGTTGTTGGCGAGGTTATATTGGGCTGACAGGGTTTGGCGCAGGGCCCGGTAACCGTCGTCGTTGTGAATGGCGGTAACATCCAGGTAGTTCTTGTTGTCGTCGTCGCGGATGGCAAAAAGCCGCAAATCTCGCATCACCTTGGGTGAGAGATACTGGCCGATAAAGGACTCGTCCTTGAAGTTCTGCATGGCAAAATGCACCGCTTCCAGCCAGTTGGAGCCGGCGAGGTCCGGGAAGAAGGCCTTGTCTTCGTCGGTGGGCTCTTCACAGATGCGGCGAATGTCGCGGAACATGGCAAAGCCCAGGGCATAGGGATTGATACCGCTGTAGTAGCGGCTGTTGTACTCGGGCTGGAAAACCACGTTGGTGTGAGAGTGCAATACCTCCAGCAAGAAGCGGTCTGTCACCTTGCCCTCGTCATAGAGGTGGTTGAGCAAGGTGTAGTGCCAGAAGGTGGCCCAACCTTCGTTCATTACCTGGGTTTGGCGTTGCGGGTAGAAGTACTGGGCAATCTTGCGGACGATACGCACGATTTCGCGCTGCCAGGGTTCGAGCAGCGGCGCGTTTTTTTCAATGAAATACAGCAGGTTTTCCTGGGGCTCTTCTGGGAAGCGGGGTTCTTCAAAGGCTGCTTCCTTGGGTTGGGGCAGGGTACGCCAAAGCTCGTTGACCTGGCTTTGCAAGTACGCCTCGCGCTCCTCCTGGCGGCGCTTTTCTTCGGCCAAGGATATCTCCGAAGGGCGCTTGTAGCGGTCCACCCCGAAATTCATCAAGGCATGGCAAGCATCCAGTAGGGTTTCCACCTCCCGCTGGCCATGGCGTTCTTCACACTCACGAATGTAGTTTTTGGCGAACACCAGATAGTCGATGATGCTTTCGGCGTCGGTCCAGGTTTTAAAAAGATAATTACCTTTAAAAAAGGAGTTGTGGCCGTAGCAGGCATGGGCGATGACCAGCGCCTGCATTGGCAGACTGTTCTCCTCCATCAAATAAGCGATGCAAGGGTCAGAGTTAATGACGATTTCATAAGCCAGGCCCATGAAACCGCGCCGGTAGGACTGCTCAGACTGGATGAACTTTTTGCCATAGGACCAGTGGCTATAACCGATAGGCATGCCGACCGAGCTGTAGGCGTCCAGCATCTGCTCAGCGGTGATGATTTCCATCTGGTTGGGGTAGGTGTCCAAGCCATAATGCTCGGCGACGGCGGCGATGGCCTTGTCGTATTTCACCAAATCGTCAAAGGTCCAATCCGGGCCGTCATTCAAGGGTTTGCGCACTTTTGCCATGGTAACTCCTAGGCGGCTTGCTTGCGGAACAGCTCCCGGAATACGGGGTAGATATCCCCCACTTCCTGGATGTGCTGCAGGGCGAAGTTGCCAAACTGCTGGGCCAGGCTTTCATATTCACGCCACAGGGTCTGATGAGAGCGGTGGGTGATCTCGATATAGCTGTAGTAGCGCACATAGGGCAGAATTTGCTCGCTCAGCACCTTGGCGCAGGTGGGGCTATCATCAGCCCAGTTGTCGCCGTCTGAAGCCTGGGCGGCGTACACGTTCCATTGGTCTGGCGGGTAGCGTTTTTTCATGATCTCCACCATCAGGTTCAGCGCCGAGCTGACGATGGTGCCGCCGGTTTCCTGGCTGTAGAAGAACTCGTGTTCGTCTACTTCCTTGGCCTGGGTGTGGTGGCGAATGTAGACCACATCGATGTGCTTGTAGGTCCGGGTTAAAAAGAGATAAAGCAGGATGTAAAAGCGTTTGGCCATGTCCTTGGTGGCCTGGTCCATGGAGCCGGATACGTCCATCAGGCAGAACATTACCGCTCGGCTGGACGGTATCGCCACCCGCTCAAAGTTGTTGTAGCGAAGGTCGAAGGTGTCGATAAAGGGCACCTTGTCGATGGCGGCCTTGAGTTCGTCTATCTCTTGGCGAAGGGCCTTGAGCTGCTCCTGGGTGGCGGTCGGGTCTGCTTCCAGGGCCAGCAGCTCGGCCTCCAATTCTTTTAGGCGGCGCTTGCGCCCGGCGGTCATGGCCATGCGCCGTGCCAGGCTTTGTTTGAGCGAGCGCACCACGTTGATGCGGCTCGGCACCCCTTGGTTTACAAAGCCGGCGCGGCGGTTTTCCCATTCCACCAATTGCGCCAGTTGGCTTTTTTCAAGGTTCGGCAGTTCCAAGTCTTCAAAGAGTAAATCCAGGTATTCGTCTTTGGAGATCTCAAACACGAACTCGTCTTCGCCCTCACCGCTGTCGGAGGCGTCCCCCTGGCCGGCGCCGCCACCGCCGCCTTCAGGGGGACGGGCAATGCGGTCGCCGGGGATAAACTGGTCGTTACCGGGGTGCACCCGTTCGCGCATTCCCCCTTTGCCTTGATGGAATATCGGCTCGGAAATATCCCTTGCCGGAATGGAGATGGACTCCCCCGAGTTCACATCCTCCACTGAGCGTTTGGTGATGGCATCCGACACCGCCTTTTTGATCTGCGACTTGTAGCGGCGCAAAAAGCGGTTTCGGTTGACCGTGCTCTTACCTTTGGCGTTTTGACGCCGGTCGATAAAATGGGACATAGCGCCTCCTTACGAGGATTTACGCACGCGCAGATACCAGTCAGACAACAGCCTGACCTGCTTACGGGTGTAGCCCTTGTCCATCATTCGTTCGACAAAGTCATCGTGTTTCTTACGCTCTTCGGCCGAGGTTTTGGCGTTGAAGGAAATCACCGGCAACAGCTCCTCGGTGTTGGAGAACATTTTCTTCTCGATAACGGTTCTGAGCTTCTCGTAACTGGTCCAGGTGGGGTTCTTGCCGTTGTTGTTGGCACGGGCCCGCAGCACGAAATTAACGATTTCATTGCGAAAATCTTTGGGGTTGGAAATGCCCGCCGGCTTTTCGATTTTCTCCAGTTCGGCATTAAGCGCTGCCCGGTCAAACAGCTGGCCGGTTTCCGGGTCGCGGTACTCTTGGTCCTGGATCCAAAAATCGGCGTAGGTGACGTAGCGGTCAAAGATGTTCTGGCCGTACTCGCTGTAAGACTCAAGATAGGCGGTTTGGATTTCCTTACCGATAAAGTCCACGTATTTGGGAATGAGGTAGCCTTTTAAAAACTCTTTGTAGCGCTCGGACAGTTCTTGAGGGAACTGCTCACGGTCGATTTGCTGCTCCAGCACATAGAACAGGTGCACCGGGTTGGCGGCCACTTCGGAGTGGTCGAAGTTGAACACCCTGGAGAGAATCTTGAAGGCAAAGCGGGTCGATAGCCCGTTCATGCCTTCATCTACCCCGGCGTAATCGCGGTATTCCTGATAGCTCTTGGCTTTGGGATCGGTGTCCTTAAGGCTCTCGCCGTCATAGACCCGCATTTTGGAATAGAGGCTGGAGTTCTCCGGCTCTTTGAGGCGTGACAGCACCGAGAACTGGGCCATGGTCTCTAAGGTGCCGGGGGCGCAGGGAGCCTCGAACAGCTCGGAGTGCTCGATAAGCTTGTCGTAGATTTTGATTTCTTCGGTCACCCGCAGGCAGTAAGGCACCTTAACGATATAGACCCGGTCCAAGAAGGCTTCGTTGTTGCGGTTATTGCGAAACGCCTGCCATTCCGACTCGTTGGAGTGGGCGAGGATAATGCCGTGAAAAGGCAGCGCCGAGAGACTTTCTGTACCGTTGTAGTTGCCCTCCTGGGTGGCGGTAAGCAACGGATGCAGCACCTTGATGGGGGCCTTGAACATCTCCACGAATTCCATCAAGCCCTGGTTGGCACGGCACAGGGCGCCGGAGTAGGAATAAGCATCGGCATCGTTTTGCGAGAACTGTTCGAGCATGCGGATATCCACCTTGCCCACCAGGCTGGAGATGTCCTGGTTGTTCTCGTCGCCAGGCTCGGTCTTGGCGATGGCGCATTGGTTAAGGATGGAAGGGTAAACCTTTACCACGCTGAATTTACTGATATCACCACCAAATTCTTTGAGGCGTTTTACCGCCCAGGGCGACATGATCACCTCGGTGGCGCGGCGCGGAATACCGTATTCGTCTTCCAGCAGTTTGGCGTCTTCGTTGGGGTCAAACAGGCACAGGGGATGGTCTTGCACCGGCGAGCCCTTGAGCATGTAAATGGGCTCTTTTTGCATCAGGTATTTGAGCTTCTCGGCCAAGGAGGACTTACCGCCCCCCACCGGGCCCAGCAGATAAAGGATTTGTTTGCGTTCTTCCAAGCCCTGGGCGGCATGTTTGAGGTAGGCCACGATTTGCTCTATGGCTTCTTCCATGCCGTAAAATTCGGAGAAGGCGGGGTAGCGGGCCACAACCCGGTTGGAGAAGATGCGTGACAGGCGAGGATGCTGGGCGGTGTCCACCATTTGCGGCTCACCGATGGCGGCCAGCAGCCGCTCGGAGGCGGTGGCATAGGCCATTTTGTCCTGTTTGCAAATATTGAGGAATTCTTCCAGAGAATACTCTTCTTCGCGCGCTTCCTCATAACGCTGACGATAATGCTCGATAATGCTCATAGCGCCCCCTGACTCAGCTTGGGATGATGGGTCGTCATTGGCCCTTGTCATCTATAAGCGTAGCCGGGGATTTTGGATTTGCTTATCTTTAAGATACGGAAATTTAAGTTAAATTTTCACTACTCCGTTACTTTTTCGAAGACAGTCAGGCCTCAATTAACTCCTTGAGATAAAGCAGTTTGATGTTGCTGAGCTGGCGGTAGTCAAAGTAGGGGCAAAGGATAAGCCGGCCGCCATTAAGAGTGGCAAAACCCGGCATTTGCCAGCGCAGTGGCCCGCCGCTTTCTTCGGTCAGCCCCAGGCTATCGCCATAGCCCTTACCCAGCAGCAGTGCTTGCGGCGCCAAGGCGTTAAGGTCTGGCGGGCTGAACAACAAAGCGTAACGCGAACCCTCTTGCAGCAGGCTGTGGTCCCGAAGGGCCTGCCAGCTGTCATAGCCTTCGTTGTCCAGCAGATAGGCCAGTTTGGCAAACACGTTGAAAATTTTGCGCCAATGGTTGCCGGTCTGGCGGGCGATGTCGGCAATTTCCCCCGGGCGCATTGGGCGGTACACATCGTGCTGGTATTCGTCCAGCGGCGGGCGGTTGGCAATGTGTACGCAAAAGTGCGGCGCCTGACCGCCAAGGCCAATATTCATGGTGGCTCTCCCAACAAAAAAGCCCTCCGAAGAGGGCTTTGGCCGGTAAAAAGGGGCATTAACCGGCGAAATTCTTGTTCACGAAGTCCCAGTTAACCAGGGCCCAGAAGGCTTCCATGTACTTAGGACGAGCGTTGCGGTAGTCGATGTAGTAGGCGTGTTCCCACACGTCGACAGTCAGCAGCGGGGTAACGCCTTCGGTGATGGGGCAACCGGCGTTGGAGGTGTTGTGCAGGCCGATGGAGCCATCTGCCTTTTTCACCAGCCAAGTCCAGCCGGAACCGAAGTTACCTACGGCGCTCTTGGTAAATTCTTCTTTGAACGCGTCAAAGGAACCAAAAGTGCTGTTGATGGCTTCGCCAATGGCACCGGTGGCAGCGCCGCCGCCGTTGGGGCTCAGGCAATGCCAGTAGAAGGTGTGGTTCCATACCTGGGCTGCGTTGTTGAACAGGCCGCCGCTGGAGGTCTTGATGATGTCTTCCAGGGACTTGCCTTCGTTGTCGGTGCCGGCAACGAGGTTGTTCAGGTTAACCACGTAGGTGTTGTGATGCTTACCGTAGTGGTATTCCAGGGTTTCGGCAGAGATATGGGGTTCCAGAGCGTTCTTTTCATAGGGAAGTGCTGGCAGTTCAAAGGCCATGTTTCCTCTCCTTTTTCCTTGGGTTGTATTCGACAATGCTCGGCGGCCATTGTACTCACAGTCCGGCGCCTGTGAATATATAAAGCAATCTTTTTATTTAATTGGGCCTAAGCTTCGCCAAGGCTTGGGTGTGGCGCCGTCTGGCAGTACAATGGCCGCACGACTTTATTGTAGAGGTTGTCATGGACACCATTGAACGCATCAAAGAGCAACTTGCCGAGCACCCCATCCTGCTGTACATGAAAGGCTCGCCCAAGCTCCCCAGCTGTGGCTTCTCTGCCCAGGCCGCTCAAGCCATGATGGCCTGTGGTGAGCCTTTTGCCTATGTCGATATCCTGCAAAACCCGGATATCCGCGCCGAGCTGCCCAAGTTCGCCAACTGGCCGACCTTCCCGCAGCTGTGGGTAGAAGGCGAGCTGATCGGCGGCTGCGACATCATCCTTGAGATGTACCAAAAAGGTGAGCTGCAGCCTTTGATCAAGGAAACCGCTGAAAAGCACAAGACCGAAGAAGAAAAAGGCGCCGAATAAGCCTGCTGCTTCGTCAAAAAAACCGGCCTGTTGGCCGGTTTTTTAATGGGGATTTGTCAGAGCACCATGGCCGCTATCCAGCCGGCGGCCAGGAGCGGCAGGTTAAAGTGCAGGAAGGTGGGCAGCACCGAGTCGCGGATGTGGTCGTGCTGGCCGTCGGCATTAAGGCCAGCGGTGGGGCCGACGGTGGAATCCGACGCCGGTGAGCCGGCATCACCCAAGGCGGCGGCAGTGCCTACAATGGCGGCGGTGGCCAGCGGCGAGAAGCCAAGATGGATGCAAAGGGGCACGTAAAGGGTGGCGATAATGGGCACGGTGGAGAAGCTCGAGCCGATCCCCATGGTGACAAAAAGCCCAATAAGCAGCATCAGCGCCGCCGCCACCGGCTTGGATCCCAGATCTGCCGACAAGCTTTGCACCAGGGCATCAACGCTGCCGGTGGCTTTGACCACCTCGGCAAAGCCGGAGGCGGTGATCATGATAAAGCCGATAAGGGACATCATCCGCACCCCGTCGGTAAAGGCGTCCTGGCTCTCCTTCCAGGGCACCACCCCGCCGATGATAAAGACGCAAAACCCGGCCAGGGCGCCCAAAATCACCGAGTCGCTGCTGCGCTGCAGGTAATAGGCCACCGCCAGGGCTAAAAACGACACCAGCAGCACCCACCAGTTGGGCCTTTTTATCTCTGTTACTTCGCCCGGCACATGGCTCGCCTGGTATTGGCGCGGCTTACGGTAGCTGAAGAACACCGCAATGAGCAGCCCCACCACCATACCCACCGCCGGAATAAGCATCGCCTTGGGCAGCTCGTTGATGTCGATGCTAAGGCCGTTGTTGGTAAGGTTGGGGTAGATAAGCTGGTTGAGGAATATGGAGCCAAAACCCACCGGCAGCGCCATATAAGGGGTGGTGAGGCCAAAAGTGATAATACAGGCCACCAGGCGACGGTCGACTTTAAGGTCGGCCAGCACCCCCAGCAGCGGCGGGATCAGAATAGGAATAAAGGCGATGTGGATGGGAATGAGGTTTTGCGACATCACCGCCATGGTCATGATCACCAGCAAAATTGTGGCTTTTACCGCGGCCTGGCGCTTTGGGCTGGGGGTCGTGCCCAGTTTGCTGATGATTTGCGCCGCGCCCCACTCGGTGATGCCGGAGCGGGCAATGGCCACCGCAAAGGCCCCCAGCATGGCGTAGGCCAGGGCAATTTCGGCGCCGTTACCCAAACCGCCGGTAAAGGCCTTGAGGGTAGCGTCCAGGCCAAGGCCGCCACAAAGCCCCGCCGCCAGGGCCGACAACGCCAGGGCCACCACCACGTTGATGCGGCAAATGCTCAGAACAAGCAGCAGGACGACGGAGAGAATAACCGGGTTCAGTAGCATGGCGGTTCTTGTGCTGGAAAAAGGGCGAGACTACCAAGGAGATCAATCTGTTGTCGAACTGTTATCACCGCCTTTTTGAGCCATTGCACGCCCCTTGGTCTATTCGCCGGGCAACAACCTAGGAGTGAGCAATTGCAGGCAACTGCCTGCCTGGGGATCCGGGTCCCAATAACCACCATGGCTCTTAAGGCCAACCAAGGTCAGTATCTGCCAGGGCCCCAGCTGTTCGTTAGCCATCAGCCGGTAGCATAGATCCTCGCAGTGAGTTTGTGGTGCAAGGGCAAAAGGCAGGTTTTGGCCCGGTCTGAACAGCTGGCTGGACAGAACATCCAGGGGCGAATGGATATTGGTCCAACTTTCCAGGGGCAGTGGCGTCTTGGGGGAGCGATTGAGATAGTGCGGCCAGTAGGTGTTGATGAAATCGAGGGGGCAGCCGATGGTAACCAGATGCCTGACCGTCTGGCAGACCCGCACCGGCACCGGCCCCTGGTGGGGAAACAAGTTATCAAGAGCGATGATGGAGCCAAAGCTATAAGCGTGGATCGCCACCGCCTGATTACGGGTTTCGGCAATATGTTCGAGTAAGGCGCTCAAGCGCCCCTGGATCACCAGCCGCTGCTGGGCAAAGGAAAGATAATGGTGTGCTGACATCATCTCGCCGGTAAGGGTTTTGACCACCGAGGTTGTGTCACCTTTGACCAGGGCCAGACCGGTAAAAATCACCAACAGTCCTTGCGCCCAATGACTCAGCTGGTCGGCCCATTGCAGCTGGCCGCTTAACCACTCTTTGAGCTGAGGAAAATACCCGGCAAGAAGCTCGGTTGCCGCCAACAGCGCTGCCGGTGCCAGTAAGAACAGCACCAAGCTCATCATAAAAAACAGCACCAGAAAGTAGGCCCCCTGCAGGCGGGCGGTCAGTGGCGCGTGGGCGGCGTAACCTAATAGGCTTCTCAGTGCCAACGGCAAGCGGCCCAGCAGGGTAAAGCTCAGGCTCAGGTATTGGCGCAGCGGGCTGCTTTGTTGCCATTGGGCTGTCAACCAGGGGGCGTAGCGAAACTCGTAGAACCGGTAGCGCTCTTGTTGCTGCTGGCCGTTGTCTTCCAACACACTCACCACGGTAACGGTGTCGCCACTGGCCAGGGTTTCCTCCTCACTTTTGAGCAAAAAACGCAGGCTGGCGTTGGGGTGCTGCTCGTCCAGGGCTTTCATAAAACGTCCGGCGTAGGTTTTCACCGATGCGTTATTGAACTCGTACCCCAGGCCGGGTAGGTAAAGTATGTGCTGGCAGTTGTCCATGTTGTTCTCGCTGCTGTCCTTTGCTTGATTAAGTAAAAGTGCATGTAAAGACGGCTGTCAAAGACGTTTTGGCCTTTGTTCTCAAAAAACTGAGCTGAGACTTTTCGGGAAAGGTAATCCACATTTTGTAATGGCTCTGGGCAACGCCACCATCGGAGTAAAGCTTGAATACAAGCAATGCTTTGTTTTTCTTGAATGTTTTAGGTTAGGGATATGCCTGGAAAGCAGGTGCCATGCGCAATGGCGTGATTGTGGTGCCGATGGCGGCCATTGCCTTGGCCGGGCAAGGCTGGTAAGGCTAGAGCCAGGCAAGGCGCTTATGCCCATGGCCAACCTTGCCAGGCTCCACTCACACCCCATTGGCGAAGGAGATGTCATGACCATTCAACCCCAGACTACCGCACTGGTGCTCATCGAATACCAAAACGACTTCACCACCCCCGGCGGCGTGCTGCACGACGCGGTGCAAGGCGTGATGGCCAGCACCGACATGCTGGCCAAAACCCAAAGCGTGGTGGACCAATGCCGCGCCTGCGGCGTCACCATCATGCATGCCCCCATCCACTTTGCCGACGGTTACGCCGAGATAACGCGCCACCCCTACGGCATCCTCAAAGGGGTGGTAGACGGCAAGGCCTTTGTCAAAGGCAGTTGGGGCGCCGCCATCTGCGACAAACTCAGCCCCAAGGCTGGCGATACTGTGGTGGAGGGCAAGCGGGGCCTCGACACCTTCGCCAGCACCAACCTTGATTTCATGCTGCGCAGCAAAGGCATTAAAACCGTGGTGCTGGGGGGCTTTTTGACCAACTGCTGCGTCGAGTCCACCATGCGCAGCGCCTACGAGAACGGCTATGAGGTGATAACCTTGAGCGACTGCGCCGCCGCCACCTCCCAGGAAGAGCACGACAACGCCCTCAAGTACGACTACCCCATGTTCTCCAAGCCCATGAGCGCCAGCGAGTTCCTCACCCTGCTGAGCTGAAAAAGCCCCTTCGGGGGCTTTTTTCTGGCCTTTTATCCTTAAAAAGCCCTTGAACAGGCAGCCTTTTTCACTGAACTTTGATATCAAGCAAAGAGGACCGACCTGTGGCCGGTTAGGATGCACAAAACAACACAAGGATTGAGTTATGCGCAAGGGCGTAATTGTGGTGCTGGTGGTGGCCATTGCCGCAGCAGTCTGGGCCGGGCAAAAGCTGCTGGTGCCCAAAACTCCGGAGGGCTTTGCCTCCGGTAACGGTCGTATCGAGGCCACCTCACTGGACATCGCCACCAAGAACGGCGGCCGCCTGGTGGAACTGCTGGTCGACGAGGGCGATTTTGTCACCCAAGGCCAAGTGGTGGCGAAAATGGACACTGATACCCTAAGCGCCCAGCTGCGCCAGGCCCAGGCCAAAGAGCGTCAAACCCGCGACAACCTCGAAAGCGCCAAGGCCCAAGTGGAGCAGGCCAAAAGCCAGCTTAATCTGGCCAAGGTGCAATTTGAGCGGGCCAAAGAGCTTTTAAAGAAAAAGCTCATCGCCCGCGCCCAATATGACGAAGCCGAGTCCAGTTTTCAGGTGGCAAGCGCTGGCCTGACCGCCGCCAAGGCCCAGGCGGTTGCCGCCCAAGGCGCCATTGAAGAAGCACAAGCCGGGGTCGAAACCCTGCAAACCCAGATTGACGAAGCCACCTTGCACGCCCCCCGCGATGGCCGTATCCAATACAAGCTTGCCAACGTCGGCGAGGTGCTTGGCGCTGGCGGCAAGGTACTGAATTTGCTTGATTTGACCGATGTGACCATGTCCATCTTCCTGCCGCAAACCGTGGCCGGCAAAGTGGCCTTGGGCAGCGACGCGCGCATCGTGATGGACGCCATCCCCGACAAACCCATCCCCGCCACCGTGAGTTTTGTGGCCGCCGAAGCCCAATTCACCCCCAAGCAGGTCGAGACCAAGGACGAGCGCGAGAAACTGATGTTCAGGGTCAAGGTGCGGATCCCGGTCAGCCTGCTTAAAGAACACATCAAGCAGGTGAAAACCGGCCTGCCGGGGGAAACCTGGATCAAGCTCGACGCCAGCCAACCCTGGCCTGACAACCTCAAATCGCCCTTTGCCTCATGAACGCCATCGCGCTCGATGGGGTCAGCCACCGTTACGGTGAGACCCGGGCCCTGATTGACGCCGCCCTTACGCTTAAAAGCGGCGCCAGCCTTGGCATCATCGGCCCCGACGGGGTGGGTAAATCCACCTTGCTGGACCTTATCGCCGGCACCAAGGCCTTGCAGCAGGGCAGGGTAGTGGTGCTGGGGGCGGATATGGCCTCAAGCCAGGCCCGGCGCAACGTCTGCGCCGATATCGCCTACATGCCCCAGGGCCTGGGTAAGAACCTCTATCCCACCTTATCGGTGTGGGAAAACCTCGATTTTTTTGGCCGGCTCTTTGGCCATAGCGCCGCAGAACGGGCGCGGCGCGGCGAGCAACTATTAAAAGCCACCCATCTTTGGGCCTTCAAAGACCGGCCGGCCGGCAAGCTCTCCGGCGGCATGAAGCAAAAGCTGGGGCTGTGCTGCGCCCTTATTCACGACCCCAAACTGTTGCTGCTGGACGAGCCCACTACCGGGGTCGACCCGCTTAGCCGCCGCCAGTTCTGGGCGCTGGTTGAGGGCATTCGCCGCGCCCGGCCGCAAATGAGCCTGGTGGTGGCCACCGCCTATATGGAAGAGGCGATGATGCTAGACGAGGTGATGGCGCTGGACGATGGCCGCATTCTCGCCCTCGATACCCCCAAAGGGCTGCTGGCCAACACCGGTACCGACAACCTCGACGCCGCCTTTGTTGCCCTAAGAGCCGGCGGCGCGGCCCAGCCTTTTACGCCCCTGCCGCTTGATGACAAAGCGCGGCCGCTGGCCATTGAGGCCAAGGGGCTTACCTGCCGTTTCGGCGACTTTACCGCCGTCAGCGACGTGTCGTTGAATATCCGCCAGGGGGAGATCTTCGGCTTTTTGGGCTCCAATGGCTGCGGTAAAACCACCACCATGAAGATGCTCACCGGCTTGCTGCCGCCCACACAAGGCAGCGCCAGCATCTTTGGCGAGCCGGTTACCCAGCACAGCCTGGCGATGCGGGCCAAGGTGGGGTACATGACCCAGGCTTTTTCTCTTTATGGCGAGCTGACGGTACGGGCGAACCTGGAGCTGCACGCCAAGCTCTACCACATCGCAGCGCCAGCCGAGCGCATCAAGGCGCTGTTGGCGCGCTTTACCCTGGAAAAGGTGGCAGACCAAAACGCCGGCGAGCTGCCTCTTGGCATCAAGCAGCGGCTGCAACTGGCGGTGGCGGTGCTCCACAGCCCCCGCTTGCTTATCCTCGACGAGCCCACCTCCGGGGTGGACCCCCAGGCCCGCGACCAGTTCTGGACCCTCCTTCATGAGCTGTCGCGCCATGACGGGGTCACCATCTTTATCTCCACCCACTTTATGAACGAGGCTGGCCGCTGCGACCGCATTTCCCTGATGCACGCCGGTAAAATTCTCGCCCAGGACCCACCGGCCGAACTGGTGCAAAAAAGCGGCGCGCCAGATCTTGAAGGGGCCTTTATTCATTACCTTGAAAAGGCCCAGCCGGCAGCGGCAGACGGCGAGCTGCCGGTAACCAAGGAGCCCGCCCCCGGCGCCAAACCGGCCGCCTTTTCCCTTGGCAGGCTCTGGGCCTACGCCCGGCGTGAGGGTATGGAAATCAAGCGCGACCCCATCCGCCTGGCCTTTGCCATGCTGGGCACGGTGCTGTTGATGATTGTGTTTGGCTACGGCATTTCCTTTGACGTGGAAAACCTGGCCTACGGGGTGTTTGACCAGGACCAAAGCCCCCAGAGCCGCGCTTTTGTCGAGGAGTTTCGCGGTTCGCGCTACTTTAGCGAGCAGGCGCCGGTATCCAGTGAGGCCGAGGCCCAGCGGCGGCTTAAAAGCGGCGAGCTCAAAGTGGTGCTGGCCATACCGCCGGGGTTTGGCCGCGACCTTGCCGCCAACAAACCCACCGAGCTTGCCGCCTGGCTCGACGGCGCCATGCCGTTTCGCGGCGAAACCGCCCGCAGCTATGTGCAAGGGGTCTTTAACCAGTTCTTGAGCGGCCAGGGCCTTGGCAGCCACACCAACCTGAACCTGCAAACCCGGTTTCGCTACAACCAGGATTTTAAAAGCGTCAACGCCATGGTGCCGGGGGTGATGATGCTGCTGCTGGCCCTTATCCCGGCCATTCTCACCGCCGTTGGCGTGGTGCGGGAAAAGGAGCTGGGCTCGATTTTGAACCTCTACGCCACCCCCACCACCCGCCTGGAGTTTTTGTTGGGTAAGCAGCTGCCCTACGTGCTGATTGCCTGCATCAACGCCCTTAGCATGTTGCTGCTGGCGCTGTTTTTGTTCCGGGTGCCGGTAACCGGCAACCTCTTTACCCTGCTGCTGGGGGCACTTTTGTATGTGGTGGCCACCACCGGCTTTGGGCTACTTATTTCTGCCTTTGTCAAAACCCAGGTGGCGGCGCTTTTTGCCGCCGCCATCCTCTCCATCATGCCGGCAGTGAATTTCTCCGGCCTTATCGTGCCCATGGCGTCTTTAACCGGCTCGGCCAAGGTGATGGGCATGGTGTTTCCTTCGGCTTATTTCAACACCATCAGCGTGGGCACTTTTGCCAAAGGCCTGGGGTTTGACGAGCTGCTGCCAAGCCTGTTGATGCTGCTGGGCTTTGGCGTGGGCTTTATTGCCCTTAGCGTGCTGGTGATGAAGGAGCAGGAAGCATGAACTGGCGTAACGTTTATGCCCTTGGGGTCAAGGAGCTTTGGAGCGTATTAAAAGATCCGGTGCTGGTGGTGCTTATTATCTACACCTTCACCCTGGCCCTTTATTCGGTCAGTAAAGGGGCCAATACCGAGGTGAAAAATGCCTCCATTGCCATTGAAGATCTTGACCAAAGCGCGCTCTCCGAGCGCCTCGACCAGGCCTTTTTACCGCCGTACTTCAAAGAGGCGCGGCGGCTTTCCTCAGGGCAAGATATCGACACCCTGATGGAGCAGGGCAAGGTTACCTTTGTGCTGCAAATCCCCCCCAACTTTGCCGCCGACCTTCGCGCCGGGCGCAGCTCCGAGCTCGCCTTGCAGGTTGACGCCTCGGCCATGAGCCAGGCTGGCTCCGGGGCCGAGTACATTCAGCAGATAGTGGCCCAGACCATCAGCGAGTATTTCGGCCTTGATCTAAGCACCAAGGTCAGCCTGGTTACCCGCGCCTACTTTAACCCCAACCTCGACACCACCTGGTTTAACGCCATCATGCAGCTGGTGAACAACGTCACCCTGCTGGCGGTTATTCTCACCGGCGCCGCCGTTATCCGCGAGCGCGAGCACGGCACCCTTGAGCACCTGCTGGTGATGCCGCTGTCGGCCAGCGAAATCATGGCTGCCAAGGTCTGGGCCAACGGCCTGGTTATTTTGGTGGCGGTGGTGCTGGCCATCTTCGGCATGGTTAAAGGGGTACTGGGGGTGCCCATAGCCAGCAGTACGGTGCCGCTTTTTGTGCTGGGCACCTTGTTGTATTTGGGCTCGGTGACTTCCCTTGGCATATTGCTGGCCACCCTGGCCCGCACCATGCCCCAGTTTGGCCTCTTGGCCATGCCCACCTTTGTGGTGATGCAGTTGCTGTCCGGTGGCACCACGCCCCTTGATTCCATGCCGGTGCTACTGCAACACATCATGCAGCTGGTGCCCTCCACCCACTTTGTGGCCATGGCCCAGGCGGTACTCTACCGGGGCGCCGGTATTGGCATTGTCTGGCCGCAGATGCTGGCGGTGGTGGCCACCGGGCTGGTGTTTTTCTGGGTGGCTTTTCGGCGCTTTCGCAAGATGGTCAGCAGCTGATCCGTTTTTTGTAAGGGTGAATTTAGCCCGGCCGTTTTGACAGCCGGGCAGCGCTCGGGCATGTTATGGGGCCTCAAAGGAGGCTCCGTTGTTCTCTGCGCTCCCCAAGGCCCGTTCCTGGGCACTCTTGCTGTTGTTATCTGCGGCCTTTTCACTGCCCCTGGATCTGTTGCACCTACCGGCAGCCTTGCTGCTCGGACCGATGCTGGGCGGCATTGTGATGGGGGTACGGGGCCACCGCCTGGCCATTGCCAAGCCCGTTTACAGCCTGGCCCAGAGCCTTATCGGCCTGATGGTAGCCGCCGCCATTTCCGCCAATCTACTGCACAGTCTCTTAAGCGATGCCTGGCTCTATTTGGCCATTATCCTGGGCGTGCTGGTGGTGAGTTCCCTGCTCGGCTGGCTATTGTGCAAGGGGCCTTGGCTGCCCGGTACCACCGGCCTTTGGGGCATCTACCCCGGCGCCGCCTCGGCCATGGTGGTGATGGCCGAAGGGAGCGCCAATGCCGACGTGCGCCTGGTGGCCCTGATGCAATACCTGCGGGTGCTGATGGTGGCCATCACCGCCTCATTGGTGGCGCATTTTGCAACCGAGCTGCCCCCAGGGGCGGCGACCGCCGCCGCGGCAAGCAGAGCGCTGTGGCCCGGCCTTTGGGTGACGCTGCTGCTGGCTCTTGGCATTACCTTTGCCGGGCGGCGCACCGGCTTTCCCTCCGGGCCGCTGCTGCTGGCCATGGTGATTGGCGCGGCGCTGCATCTGGGCCTCGGTTACCAGTTGGTGCTGCCCAAGTGGCTGCTGGCCATGGCCTACGCCACCCTCGGCTGGCATGTGGGCCTTGGCTTTACCAGCAGCACCCTTAAAACGGCCCGCCGCGCCCTGCTGCCCATGATCCTTGCCATCGTCTTCTTGATGACCCTGTGCGCCGGTATCGGCTACCTGCTGGTACGGTTTTTGGGCGTAGACCCTTTGACCGCCTACCTCGCCACCAGCCCCGGCGGCATGGATGCCATCGCCATTATCTCGGCCGGCACCCATGTGGATATTTCCTTTGTGATGGCCATGCAAACCCTGCGCTTTTTGCTGGTGCTGATGTTTGGCCCGTCGCTGGCGCGCTTTTTGGCAAAGCGGTTTGAGGGCAAGCATCAGCTTTCAGGTGGGTAAGGCGGCGGATAGAGGGGATGTCTTTTACTGATCCGAGTTGTTGGCGGAGGAGGAGGCTGCTAACAATAGGGCCGTCGAAATGGATATCACCCTCACTCAAGATAAGGACATCAACATGCCATTACCCCAAGATTGCCCCACACTCCTTGACCCTGTACTCCTTCAAAGAGCGCAAGCGCTGCAACAGCAGCACGGCGTTACCCACGTTACGCTGAGCTTTGGCGCCAGAAACGGCGGCGCCTATTTTGCCCGCTGGCTGCGCTATCAAATCATGCAGCGCAAAAACTGGCAGCAAGTTAACAGCGTCTACCTCGACACCGAATGCTTAAAAATGGTGCCCGGAACTCAAACCACCGTGGTCGATGCCGCCAGGCCCTGGTTGGTTGGCGTCGCCTCCATGAACGGCGGGTGGAAGGAATACTATCGCCATGCGGTAGCTACCTCGCAGTGCATGATTTTTGTGGCCACGCCGGAATGGAGCAACTCGCCTTTTTGTAATATGGAGCGCCGCTACTTCATCTATGAAAACGCCCGGCGCCGGCGCCTGCATCTGCCTGCCTTACACGGTATTGAACTGGTGATAAACAACCATCACATCAATATTCCAGGGGCCGTCACCATCAAGGCCACCAAGGAAGATGTCGAGACCCGCTATCAGGAGCGCCACCAGGTCACCCACCGAGCCAACCCCGCAGCCGCTGCCCGTTTCGGGGTAGCCCTGCGGCAGACCGAGTTGCCACAGAACCACAACTTTCGTGGCAACTACACCATCGCCGGCCAGCCCCTAATCACATTGTTTAACCATCTGGCATAACCCCAGAGTCCAAAAGCCCCAGCCCGCCGATAGGTAGGTGGGGTTTTTTATTACTATTGGATGTGATGGTGGCGTGTCGATGTTTCTTTTTATGGTTTTGTAGACCGGAGGCTTTTTGCTGGCGCTAATGTCTGTACCTTCTCAGGTACGGCTTTGCGAGGCGGTTTGAGGGGAGGGCTGATCCCAGCAGAGCAGACTCGGTGGGTTGGCTTTTAATTGCTGGCTTTTTCTCTTCGCGGAGTTCGGCTAATCGCAGGGGGGCCCCTGCACGCGCCCTGGCAGCTTCGATAAGCTATCGTGAGTGAAACCCTCCCTGGTGGTTGTTTCCGGCTCGTCCATCCAGGCCTCGCGTTCAGGTGCGCGAAAGCAGCGCTTTCGCTTCGACCGTCACACCTCGTTACGCTCAATCTACGCCTCAGATCGCTGCACACGCGCATCCGCTTGCATGGCATCCCTGGTTACTCAGGCCATCAATGTTCTTAGCCCTCCTGGACATCGCCGCTGTGTTCCAAAATGTCGTCTTTGCATCTAAGAACGGCAGGCCTAATCGGGTATGATGCACCGCTTATTTTCTATTTGGGCAGTAACCTTGCTCGTTAGAAATAACTATATTACTGTGCTTATGAACAGTGTTTTGGCGGATCGTTATTGATTCGGAATTGTTAACAGGAGCGACTAATGGCTGAGAAGTACCAACTAATCGATCTATTCTGCGGCGCTGGGGGCATGTCCCTTGGGTTCTCAGATGAGAGGTTTTGTGGCGACTTCGAGAGCATCTTGGCTATCGATAACAATTTCGATGCCGTCAATACCTACAATGCCAACTTTGGTGAAGACCAGCATTGCCAACAGGCAAACATAGAGCATTGGCTGGATTCCAACAGCGTACCTCGAGCCGATATCGTGATCGGCGGACCACCTTGCCAAGGATTCAGCTTGCTGAATAAGAACCGGGAGGGGGATGCCCGTCGGGCACTATGGGAGCCTTATATGGACATCGTTGAGCGGTCAGGTGCTTCCATATTCGTTATGGAAAATGTTCCAGGTTTGTTGAAAAGCCCCGAGTTTTCAGATATTTGCGAACGAGCTATGTTGATGGGTTTTGCAATGCTCCAGCCAGCCGTGCTTAACATGGCCGACTATGGCACGCCTCAAACCAGGAAAAGGACGATAGCGATAGGCGTCAAGATAAGTGATTTCAATATCGGCATGTTGCCGGATTTCCCGCCTGAAAAAACCCATGCCGTTCCCGGGTCATCAAGCGTACTTCCAAGCTGGCGTACGGTGAGAGAATTCATCGCGGATTTACCTGAGCCAAAGGGAACCGACATACGTCAAGATAAGAAATCACCACTTGACCTTCATTTCGGAAGGACTCCTACCGAGAAGAGCCTTGAAAGATATCGTGCCGTCCCTCCGGGAGGGAACCGATTTGATTTGCAGCGCAATCGCCCTGATATCACTCCGCAATGCTGGATAAACAAGAAATCTGGTGGAACGGACTTATTTGGCAGGCTTTGGTGGGACAGACCTTCTGTCACTATTCGCACAGAGTTTTTTAAGCCGGAGAAAGGCAGATACTTGCATCCATCCAAAGATCGACCAATAACGCATAGGGAAGCCGCACGTTTGATGTCCTTTCCCGATGACTTCAAATTCACCGGAAGCAAGATTGAAGTAGCAAGACAAATCGGCAATGCGGTACCGCCGATTTTCGCTGGCGCAATTGCCCGCTTCGTATCGAAAATTATGGATAAGCGGAATTTAAAAGGAAAGAAGGTGGCATAGTATGGTTAGACGATCAAGACGCGACGATCCGGAGAAAATCCTTAAAAACCTCATATCCTTGTTAGAGAGATTTGAGGAGAAGCTTGTGGATAGCGATCTACGAGAACAAGTGCAGTCTCTTGTTCCAGTCAATCATAAATTAAGAGATCTAGGCGGTTCCTTAATTGATGATGTACAAGCTGACTCTGCGCGTGACCGTATATTAGCTTACCTGCGAAAATATCCAGGAGTAGAGGTTCTCGGTGATGAACTGATGGTAGTCGCCGGAATAAGCGAATATGCCAGAAGAATTCGTGAGTTGAGGGTAGAACAAGGTTGGCCAATTTTTACTGGCCTGGCAATTAAAGAGGCACTTGATGATGACTTGATTGATAATCATGTCCGAGAGCCTGAGAAAAAATATAAGAAAGATAACTATATCCTTGTCGAAGACAAGCAAGATCGCGATAGCGCGCATCGTTGGAACTTGGCCAATGAAATTCGGAAAAGTAAAGATGGCGTAAAAAGCAAGTTGCTGCGTTATTTTAGAGAAAATGTCGGTAAACGGATTACCGGGGAAGAGTTAAAATACCTTGCCAAAGGTAGATCAGAATGGGCGAGAAGAGTAAGGGAGCTTCGTACCGAAGAAGGATGGCCAATCGTTACACGTGTAACCGGTATGCCAAGTCTCCCTGTTGGAATCTATGTCTTGGAAGAAGATCGCCAGGCCAAAGTTCATGACAGAAAGATACCCGACCCCGTCCGAATTAAAGTGCTCGAACGTGACAAGTTCAGCTGCCGTGGCCGAGATTGTGGTTGGAACTACGAAAACGCAAATAAGGGCGACCATTACAGAACATTCCTTGAACTACATCATATGGAACATCATGCATTAGGTGGATCCAATACGCTTGAAAACCTGATAACGCTTTGCAACATTTGCCATGATAAGGTTCATAGAGAAAAAACTCCGGCTGTAGAGCTTTTGAAGTTATTGGAAGACTGAAAGTTAGATTAATGGTAGACATTGTAGATGGTTCTAGAAGATCAGAAATAATGTCTGCCATCAAGGGAAACAATACGGCTTCGGAATTGCTTGTTCGGAGATACTTACACAAAGCAGGTTTTCGCTTTTGACTGTACAGAAAAGATTTGTCGGGAAAAGCGGATCTTGTTTTACCAAAGTATCGTCTTTTTTTTGTTCACGGTTACTTCTGGCATCAACCTGAAAAATGAAAATATGCATCAATACCCAAAGCCAATCATCTTTTCTGGTTAAGGAGACTTGATGGAAACTCTAGAAGAAATTTTCAAAAAATTGATACCTTAACCAATAACGGATGAGGAGTGCTAATCATTTTGGGATGTGGTCTAAAGCACTGTGTTGATATTTTTTCTGACACCCTACCTTTTATTTTTGGAAAAGAGAAGTTCATGTCTCGGCCTAAAACTCTCCCAAGAATTAAATGATCACCCAGCTACTGTAAAGTAGAAATATTGAATCGAAGCTACTGGCCTTTTGGAACCCCTTTAAGTGAAGCGCCTTATCGCCGGAAAGGTGAGCTGGCGCGACAAAATCGTCAGGAACGATTTTTAACATCGGAGCGAAGCGACGATGGCCTGAAGGGTGAAGGCCAGGGATGTTTTTATTCCCAATGGTTTATCGAAGCTGCCTGATCTTGGGCCCGTTAAGTGAAGCGCTGAGCTGGCGGGAGTGGAGGGGCGGCCGAGACAGGGATGTCGAGGCAGGTTCATCCGTGCCGGGAGCGCGTTTGAACCGGTGCTCCGGGAACGACCAAAGGCGAAGAGAAAGCGAAACATGGGCCAGGCTTTTGCCTACTTTTGGCCCCAAAAGTAGGGCGCGTGCAGGGGCGCCCCCCTGCGTATAAAGGAACCATCAGAACAAGCTGGATGGTAAAGAATCACCACTGCTTCTTTATATGCTGGGGTGAAACTAGGTAAACAAGCTCGCTCTAGCTGTGCCAAGCACTTCCCAATCATCCCTGAGCATCCCAACAGCCGGACCAACGACTTGCTATGGCGTCAAACGTTGCATGGCTCGCACCGTTAGGGGTTGGCCGAGGGGATCCTCCCTATGCCCAACAGAGGGATTTTGTTACTTTTCAGGCTCCACAACCTTGTTCAACGGAGGAACAGATGGCAACCCAAGCCATAGATGCAATGATGCAAGACGCCTTTACCAAGCTGCCCAAGGCGGATGCCAGCTTGAGCGAACTGCTCAGATTTAGCTTCGAGTACAACCCTTCTGAACTTTTCATGGCCGCATGGGGTGAGGAATATCGCGAACGGGCAGAAGCGCTGTGGGCGGCGTCAACGCAGGCGTTTAAAGCGCAAAAGGCCACAGGCTACAGCCCGGAGCAAGTGCTGCTGTGCATGGCATTTGATGCGGCGATTGCCCCATACACCGGTGCGCCCGAGTCTTTAGTTCTGGCTTACCAAAGGGCCATGCTGCAAGAGCTAAGGGCAGCTGCACCTTGCTGATAGCTAGGGCTGAGTAGACACAAAAAAAGCCGGATAAACCGGCTTTTTTTGTGTCAGAAAGTCTGGCCATCACAAAGGCGCAAAATCACTCTCATCCAACCTTTCCAGATTGTCATAAAAATGGGGCAGGGCGGCTTCTACCAAGTCGCCTTTTTCGGTGTGGGCGACGTTATAGAGGGCTTCGCCTTCGTGTACCAAGGGCAGGGTGGCCTGGCCGATAACAATGCCGTCTACCGGGCTTTTTATCACCACCGGTGTGCTGCCGGTGGGGTCGGTAATGTGAGCCATCACTTCGCCTTTACTCACCGCGTCGCCTATGGCTTTGGTGCTTAGCAAAATGCCCGAGGCATTGGCCCGTACCCAGCGGCTTTCCTGGGCGATTTGCGGGGTTAGCTGGCGGCTTGGGGCCTTGGCAGGGGGCAACATGCCCAGGTGGCGCATCACGTTGACGATACCGCGAAGGCCGGCGCGGATGGCAAATTCGTCAAAGCGCAGCGCTTCACCGGCTTCGTAAAGCAGCACCGGGCAGCCGTTTTCGGCGGCGGTAGCGCGCAAGGAGCCGTCGCGCAGCTCGGCGTTGAGAATAACCGGCACCCGAAACGCCTTGGCCATGGCCAGAGCGTCGTGGTCGTTCAGTGAGGTGCGAATTTGCGGCAGGTTGGTGCGGTGTTTGGCGCCGGTGTGCAGGTCAATGCCGTGGCTGGCGTTGGCCACAATCTCGCTCATAAAGGTATGGGCGAGCCTTGATGTCATGGAGCCTTTGGCGGAGCCCGGGAAGGCGCGGTTAAGGTCGCGCCGGTCCGGCAGGTAGCGACTCTTGCTGGTGTAGCCGTAGACATTGACCACCGGCACCAGGATCAGGGTGCCGGTGATGCGTTTAACAAAGGAGCTGGCCAGCAGCCGGCGCACTATCTCGACGCCGTTGATTTCATCGCCATGGATGGCGGCGCTGACAAAAAGCCTTGGGCCGTCTTTTTTACCGCGAATAACGGTTACCGGCATGTCCAGGGCCGCGTTGGTGTAGAGCGGCGGCACCGGCAGCTTGATATCGACCCGGCTGCCGGGTTTGATGCTAACGCCGCCCAGTTCCATGGTTAGCCCTTACCTTTGGTTTTGGTGGCGTGGGGTTTGGCGGTTTTCTCGATGTACTCGATGATGGCGCCGCCCACGTCGATACCGGTGGATTTTTCAATGCCTTCCAGGCCAGGAGAGCTGTTCACTTCCATTACCAGCGGACCGTGATTGGAGCGCAGCAAGTCAACACCGGCTACCCCAAGGCCCATGATCTTGGCGCTGCGCACCGCGGTGGAGCGCTCCTCGGGGGTAATTTTGATTGACTGGGCGCTGCCGCCACGGTGCAGGTTGGAGCGGAACTCGCCGTCTTTGGCCTGGCGCTGCATGGAGGCCACCACTTTGTCGCCCACCACGATGCAGCGGATGTCGGCGCCGCCGGCTTCCTTGATGTATTCCTGCACCAAAAAGCGGCCGCCAAGGCTACGGAAGGCCTCGATGGTACTTTCGGCCGCCTTGCGGGTTTCGGCCAGCACCACCCCTTTGCCCTGGGTGCTTTCCAGCAGTTTTACCACCAGCGGCGCGCCGCCCACCATTTCGATTAGGTCGTCGGTGGCCTTGGTGGAGTGGGCAAAGCCGGTGATGGGCAGGCCGATGCCTTTACGGGCCAGCAGTTGCAGGCTGCGCAGCTTGTCGCGAGAGCGGGAAATAGCCACCGATTCGTTGACGCTGTATACCCCCATCATCTCGAACTGGCGCACCACGGCGGTGCCGTAAAAAGTGACCGAGGCGCCGATGCGGGGAATGATGGCGTCGGGGTTTTCCAGCTCTTTGCCGCCGTAGTGAATGCTGGGCCTGTGGGAGGCGATATTCATGTAGCAAAGCAGGTGGTTAAGCACCTGCACCTCATGGCCCCGGCTCTCGGCCGCTTCCACCAGACGACGGGTAGAATACAGATCAGTGTTTCGGGACAGGATGCCGATCTTCATGGTAATTCCCTGATAAAGTAGGGGAACCGGTCGGGCACTTACGGGCAGTGGGCGGCCGGAAAAAGGTGCTGCATCATATAGCAGTGTTGAACACTAACCTAGTGGATCTCGACGACTTTTTAAACCGGAGCAACCATGGAAACTGTGGCGGTATTTTGCGGTTCCAGGCCGGGGGTTAACCCTCTGTTTAAAAGCGCGGCCAGGGCCCTGGGCCAATGCCTGGCCGAGCGCAATATTAGCTTGGTGTACGGCGGTGGCCGGGTGGGGTTGATGGGCACAGTGGCCGACGCGGTGCTGGCAGCCGGCGGCAAGGCCATCGGCGTTATTCCCCAGGCCCTTTTAGATAAAGAAGTGGGCCACAAGGGGTTGACCAAGCTGCACATCGTGCGCGACATGCACGAGCGCAAGGCGATGATGGCCCAGCTCTCCGGCGGCTTTATCGCGCTGCCAGGGGGCGCCGGTACCCTTGAAGAAGTGGCCGAAGTGTGGACCTGGGCCATGCTTGGCTACCACCACAAGCCCATTGGCCTTTTAAACCTGGCCGGCTTTTACAACCCGCTGATCGCCCAGTCGCAAAACTATGTGAACGAGGGCTTTTTAGACGAGCGCCACCACCAGATGCTGATAGTGGAAACCGAGCCCGGCGCCATGCTTGAGCGCTTTTTGGATTACCAGGCCCCCGCCTCCAAGTGGGGCTAAAAAAAACGCCCCTTTCGGGGCGTTTTTGCTATGAAGCCGCAGCGATTTTAAGGCGCTCAAACAGCCGCTCGTGCAACCGGGCAATGGCCTGCGGCCCGTCTTTTTCTTCCACCAGCAGGCACAGGTTGTGGGGGCTGGCGCCGTGGCAAATCAGCGGCACATTGATGCCCCCTAGGGCATCGAATACCTCGGCCGCCACCTTGGGAGTGGTGTTGAGGTTGTCGCCCACCAGCGCCACCAGGGCCAGGCCTTCTTGCACTTCGATGGTGCCAAGGGTTTTCAGCTCTTCCAGCACACTTTCATCCAAGGCCTGCTCTGAGCCGCGCTCGTCGAGGGTCAGGGCGATGGAGATCTCGGAGGTGGTTACCAAATCCACCGAGATCTGGTGCTTGGCCAGCAGGGTAAAGGCGCGGGCCAAAAAGCCGTAGCTGTAGAGCATCTCGGGGCTGGTTATTTTCAACAGGGTCTGGTTTTTACGCAGCGCCAGGGCCGCGTAGCGGCGCTCGCCGGTTACTTCACGGCGAATAACGGTGCCGCCGGAGGCGTCCAAGGTAGAGCCGATAAACACCGGAATGTCGTGGCGCATGGCCGGCCACAGGGTTTTGGGGTGCAATACCTTGGCGCCAAAGGTGGCCAGCTCGGCGGCCTGGGCAAAAGACAGCTCCGCCAAAGGGCGGGCTTTGGGGGCCAGGCGCGGGTCTGTGGTGTACAGGCCTTTGACGTCGGTCCAAATCTCAACCCAGTCGGCATCGGCCCCTTCGGCCAGCAGCGCCGCGGAATAATCGGAGCCGCCGCGGCCAAGGGTGGTGAGATTGCCGTCGATATCGGCGCCGACAAAGCCTTCGGTGACCAAAATTTCGCCTTGATGGTCGTTAAGGGCGACCTGCACCTGTTGGCGGGTGCGGGCGACATCGGGCTCGGCATGGCCGAACTGGCTGTCGGTGGCAATCAGGAAACGGGCTGGCAGCTGCACGGCAGGCATACCCAGCTGGCGCAGACGCTCGGCAAAAAACAGGCTGGAAAAACGCTCGCCCAAGGACAGTAACTGGTCACGGGCCTGGCCGGCACAGGGGCCGGAGGCGTCCAGTTCTTCCATCAGGGTCCAGTAGGTGGCCTTAAGGGCATCGGGCTCGCCCAGGGCGTCGAAGAAATGCTGCTCGCGATCGCGGATAAGATTACGGAAATTTTCGGCGGTGGCGCTGTCCTTGGCTTGGCTCAGGCCAACCAGGGCATTGGTTACACCGGCAGCGGCGCTGACCACAACGATACGGGATTCGGGTTGATTGGCTACCAGTTGGGCGCTGCGGCCCTGGGCATCGTAGTCAGCAACGGAAGTGCCGCCAAATTTCAGTACGCGGCTAGCGGGGATGTTCATAGCTCTCCTTGAATTCAAGCAAAGAGAGCGCCTGGGACCGGCAGACAACAAAAGACGAGACTGCTTGTACCAGAAGCGCTCCACCAACAGGTGACAGTCAACAGGATTCAACCTGTCTGACCGATGACAGTGCGCGCCCCCGCGCAAGGTCATCTCGGCGTTTACCCCCTGGCCAGCCGTCTAAGGGAAAGGGCCCCTCGTGCTGGTTACCTGGAAAACGCACCTCTTCTGGTCCTAAAAAATTCAGGACGGCGGCAGTTTTCCAAAATGCGCCGGCAAGATCAAGCCCTCGGCTGCATTTTTATTCAGCATTGTCGTCGCTGTCTGGCGCGCTTTGTGCTTCAGATTCTGGTACCGGCAAAGGCCAGCCCCCCAAGGCCTGCCAGCGGTTGACGATATGGCAAAACAGCTGGGCGGTGCGCTCGGCGTCGTAGTCGGCGGCGTGGGCCTCGGCGTTGGAGAACTCCAGCCCGGCGGCGACGCAGGCCTTAGCCAGCACCGTTTGGCCAAGGGCCAGGGCCGCCAGGGTGGTGGTGTCGAAGCTCACAAAGGGGTGAAAGGGCGAGCGCTTCTGGTTGGTCCGTTCGATGACGGCGTTAAGAAAGCCAAGGTCAAAGGCGGCGTTGTGGCCCACCAAAATGGCCCGCTGGCAATCGGCAGTCTTCATGCGCTTTCGCACCTGCTTGAAGATGTCTTTGAGCGCTTCGTCTTCGTCTACCGCCAGGCGCAGCGGGTGCCAGGGGTCGGTGATGCCGGTAAATTTCAGCGCGGCGTCTTCGAGATTGGCTCCTTCAAAAGGCAAGACATTGTGAAAAAGCGTCTCGACGACGAAAAAACGCCCCTGGGCGTCTATATCGATAAGGGTGGCCGCAATCTGCAACAGGGCATCGGTCTTGGCGTTGAATCCGGCAGTTTCCACATCGATGATCACTGGGTAAAAACCGCGGAAACGCTGACTAAGAGTTGTTGACATGGAATACTGTGACTAGTGGCCGGGGGGCCATTATGACAAAAGCGGGCAAATCCCTAAAGTTGCAAAAAGACCTGCCGACACAGTAGTAGAGGTAGGGGAGAGTCTATGCTGTCCAAGTCTTTACACATCACTGCTGTTGCTGCACTGGTTATCCTGGCCGCCCAACCGGCGCCTGTGGATGCCGGCGTACGCTACTACGCAGCCAGCCTGGGCCAGTCCCAATGGCAGGTAACGGCGTCAAACCCGTTGCAATGCCGGCTGGAACACCACATTCCCCATTACGGGGTGGCGGTGTTCAGTGCCCGTGCCAGCCGCAAGGAAAACCTGCAGTTTGCCATGGCGCTTAAAGACGGCCCCAGCCAACGCACCGTTGCCACCCTGGCCAGTGTTCCCCCTGTTTGGCAACCGGGCCTCAAAGCCGAACCCCTGGGGCAGGTGTCGCTCTACCCGCGCTACCCGGCGGAAGTAACAGACGACAGGGCCTGGGACATGCTCTCCGAGCTGGACGCTGGCCGTTTCCCCACTTTGACCTATCCTGATCGCCTTGGCCGCAACAAGGTGTCGGTGGCGCTGTCTTCCGGCAACTTCAAAAAAGGCTACGAGGATTTTGTCTCTTGCCTGGGCGGCCTGCTGCCGGTGAGCTTTGAGGACATCTCCTTCTCGGTGCTCAACTACAAGAAAAACTCCTCGTCGCTGACCGAAGAATCATTGGCGCGCCTGGATTTGATTGGCCAGTATCTGGCCAACGACAACCACTTCTCCAGCATCGATATCGCCGCCTACTCCGACTCCTACGGCGGCCGCTGGGCCAACGAAGAGCTCTCTAAAAAGCGCGCCAAGGCCATCAAGGAATACCTGGTGGGCAAAGGGCTGCCGGCGGACCGCATCAGCACCGAAGGCTATGGCGAGAAGCGTCATATCGCCTCCAACAACACCGAAGAGGGCAGGGCCCTTAACCGCCGGGTGGTGTTGCAAATCAAACGCTGACAAAAAAGGCACCTTCGGGTGCCTTTTTTCATGGTTTGCCGTTAGTTGCCCAGGCCTTTGCCTGCGTCTTTTTTGGCAATAAATTCAATCTTGTAGCCGTCAGGGTCTTCGACGAAGGCGATAACGGTGCTGCCGCCCAGTACCGGGCCCGGCTCGCGGGTCACCTTGCCGCCTTTGGCCCGCACTTCTTCGCACAGGGCATAGATGTCGTCGGCTTCGATGGCGATATGGCCGTAGGCGCTACCCAAGTCGTAGCTCTCGACGCCCCAGTTGTAAGTCAGCTCGATAACGGTGTGGTCGATTTCATCGCCGTAGCCCACGAAGGCCAGGCTGTATTTGTACTCGGTGTTGTCGGACTGGCGCAGCAGTTTCATGCCGAGCACTTGTGTGTAGAAGGCGATGGATTTGTCCAGGTTGCCAACCCGCAGCATGGTGTGAAGAAGTCGCATTGCTCACCTCGTTGTTTCAGATGTCGATTTTGTCTTTGAATTCGCAAAGATCTTCAATAATACAAGACCCGCAGCGGGGCTTGCGCGCGATACAGGTGTAGCGGCCGTGCAGGATAAGCCAGTGGTGCACGTCCACTTTAAATTCTTTGGGTACCACCTTTTCCAGCTTGTCTTCCACCGCCCGCACGTCTTTGCCGGGGGCAAACTTGGTGCGGTTGGAGACCCGGAAAATATGGGTGTCTACGGCGATGGTGGGCCAGCCAAAAGCGGTGTTGAGCACCACGTTGGCGGTTTTGCGGCCCACCCCTGGCAGGGCTTCCAAGGCCTCGCGGCTTTCGGGCACCTCGCCGCCGTGCTCATCGAGCAGGATACGGCACATCTTATGGACGTTCTCGGCCTTGGCATTAAAAAGGCCGATGGTCTTGATGTAATCCTTGAGGCCATCGACCCCCAAATCCCAGATGGCCTTAGGGGTGTTGGCGGCCGGGAACAGCTTGTCGGTGGCCTTGTTGACCCCGACATCGGTAGCCTGGGCCGAGAGGGTTACCGCCACCAGCAGCTCGAAGGGGGTGCTGAAGTTCAGCTCGGTGGTGGGATGGGGGTTGGCATCGCGCAGCCGGGTCAGGATCTCGATACGTTTTTGCTGGTTCATCAGTCTGCCGTGGTTACCCGCACCCGCTCGGCCTTGACCACCGGTGCCGGCGCGGTTTTGCGTTGTCGTTGCTGGTCGATGACCTTTTTAAGGGCAATCAGGAAACCCAGGCCAATAAAGGCTCCCGGCGGCAGCAGGGCCACCAGGAATTTGGCGTCGAAGTGGAACACCTCGATACGCAGGCTCTTGGCCCAGTCACCCAGCAGGAGATCGGCGCCGTCAAAGAGGGTGCCCTGGCCAATCACCTCCCGAAGCCCGCCCAGCACCACCAGCACGGCGGTAAAGCCAAGGCCCATCATCAGGCCGTCAAAGGCGGCAAGACCCACGGTGTTTTTGGAGGCAAAGGCCTCGGCGCGGCCCATGATCACGCAGTTGGTGACGATGAGCGGAATAAAGATGCCAAGGGATTGATAAAGGCCATAGGCAAAGGCGGTCATCACCTGCTCAACGGCGGTCACGAAGGCGGCGATGATCATCACAAACACCGCCATGCGAATTTCCTTGGGCACAAAGTGGCGCACCAGGGAAACGGTGGCGTTAGAGGCTATCAGCACCAGCATGGTGGCAACCCCAAGGCCCAGGGCGTTGGTAAGGGTGTTGGACACCGCCAACAGCGGGCAAAGCCCCAATAGCTGCACCAGGCCCGGGTTGTTTTTCCAAAGGCCTAAGCTGGCGATTTCTTTGAACTGGCTCATTGCGTGCCTCCACATTGGCCGGTTGCGGCAAAGAGGGCGTCCTTGTTCTGCCTGAAGTATTCCACGGTGCGGCCCACCGCTTTAACCACCGCCCTTGGGGTGATGGTGGCGCCGGTGAACTGGTCAAACTGGCCGCCGTCTTTTTTCACGGCCCAGGCCGGGTCGCTGGGGCCGGTGGGGGATTTGCCGGTAAATTCGTCCAGCCAACTGGATTTGCGGCGCTCGATTTTATCGCCAAGGCCGGGGGTTTCCTTGTGCTCAAGCACTTCAACGCCCAGCACGGTGCCGTCGGGGTAGGACATGCCCACCATCAGGGAGATGGCGCCGCTGTAGCCGTCCGGGGCCACGGTTTCCATGGCCAGGGCCACCGGTTTGCCGTTTTTGCGGGCGCGAAACACCGCAAGGGGGTCTTTGGTACCCAACAGGGCCGGGTCGCTCACCTCGGTGCAGTCGTGGTAGAGGTCGTTGTCATGGCTGGCCTTGGGGATCATGGCGTTCAAGATTTTCAGGCGCTGGGCTTCTTTTTGCTCGGCAATGCGGTCCTTGGTGAGCTCATGGGTGCCAGCCAAGAGCGCCGTGCAGGCCAGGGCGAAGATACCGAGGATAAGCCCGTTCTTGCGGGCGGCAGAAAACATCATCATTTGGACCCTTCCCCGAAACTTTGGGGCCTGGTGTAGTTATCCAGCAAAGGCGCCGCCATGTTGGCCAGCAATACTGCAAAGGCGATGGCGTCAGGGTAGCCGCCAAAGGCGCGGATAAAGTAGGTCAGCACGCCAATGAGCAAACCAAAGATAAGCCGGCCCTTGGGCGAGGTGGCGGCGGTAACCGGATCGGTGGCGATAAAAAAGGCCCCGAACATGGCGGCGCCACTGAACACATGAAAAAGCGGCGAGCCGTTGCTGTCGGGGTGAATAACAAAGCCCACAAAGGCGCAGGCGAAAAGGCCGCCCAGCACCCCAGCCGGGATCTGCCAGCCTATAACGCCGCGCCACAGCAAAAAGAGGCCGCCCAGCAAGAAGGCGCCGTTGACCCAGTTCCAGCCCAGGCCCCCAAGGGCGCTAAACAGCGGCTTTTCCATGGACTCGGACACCGTTTTGCCCTGCTTAAGGTCGGTCTTCAAGGTATCAAGGGGGGTGGCTTGGCTTAGGCCATCCACACCCAGGCTCAGCTGGTGGGCGGCAAAACCGTCGGTGGTGTAGCCGGTCATGGTCAGGCTCAGGCTGTCTTGCAAACTCGGCACATGCTCGGCAAGGGAGCGAGCCGGCAGCCAGTTGGTCATCTGCACCGGAAAGGAAATGAGCAGCAGCACATAGGCGGCCATGGCCGGGTTAAAGAGGTTTTGGCCGATGCCGCCGTAAAGCTGCTTGGCCACCAAAATGGCAAACACCGAGCCTATCACCAGCAGCCACCAGGGCGCGGTGGGGGGCAGGGCCAGGGCCAGCAAGATGGCGGTAAGCAGCGCCGAACTGTCGGTGAGCTGCCACAGGCTTTTGCGGCGCAAAATAAGGATCAGCGCTTCGGCCAGCAGGGCGCTGACGGAGCACAGCACCAGATTGATAAGCACCCCGTAGCCGAAAAAATAAAACAGCGCGGCGATGCCCGGCACCGTGGCATAGGCCACCAGGCGCATAACCTGGCCTGTGGTGCGGCGCTTGTGGGTGTGGGGAGAGCTGGCGATACCTAACATCAGTCCTGACCTTCCTGAGCCTGTTTTTTGGCCTTGGCTTTGGCAATGGCGGCGGCGATGGCCGCTTTTTTACGGTCCGCCTCTGACGGGGCGGGGCTGGCCGCAGCGGCCTTGGCGTCTGGCGCCGCTGGCTCGCTTGCACTTGGCTGGGCAGCTGCCGGAGCGCTGCTTGCCGGGCTAGCCGGTTCTTGCTCGCCGGTTGCCGGGCTTGGCTCAGCCTGATTTGCATCAGCCTGGCCACCTTCGGCGGCTTGCGCCTGGGCCGCCTTTTTGGCTTTAGCGCGGGCGATGGCGGCGGCCACGGCGGCTTTTTTAGGGTCTACCGGCTCGCTGGCAGCAGGAGGCTCAGCATCAGTAGCTGCGCTAACCGCTGGCTCATTTGCCGCCGGGCTTGGCTCAGGCTGATTTGCTTGAGCCTGGCCACCTTCAGCCCCTTGCGCCTGGGCCGCTTTTTTGGCCTTGGCGCGGGCAATAGCCGCAGCCACGGCAGCTTTTTTAGGGTCGACCGGCTCGCTGGTTGCGGGAGGCTCAGCATCAGTAGCGGCGCTAACCGCTGGCTCGCGTGCCGCCGGGCTTGGCTCAGGCTGATTTGCTTGAGCCTGGCCACCTTCAACCCCTTGCGCCTGGGCCGCTTTTTTGGCTTTAGCGCGGGCAATGGCGGCGGCCACCGCGGCTTTTTTAGGGTCTACCGGCTCGCTGGCAGCAGGAGGCTCAGCATCAGTTGCGGCGCTAACCGCTGGCTCGCTTGCCGCCGAGCTTGGCTCAGGCTGATTTGCATCAGCCTGGCCACCTTCGGCGCCTTGCCCCTGGGCCGCTTTTTTGGCCTTGGCGCGGGCAATGGCGGCGGCCACCGCGGCTTTTTTGGCATCTTGGGGCGAGGCGTCGCCTGTGTCTTCTGCCGGGGCAGCGGCCTCTTTCTTGGCCTTGGCCCGAGCAATGGCGGCAGCTACGGCGGCTTTTTTGGCATCAGCCGCTGGGGCATTGCTGGAATCAGGGCTAGGCTCGGCATCTTGCTGTGCGGCCAGCTGGGCTTTTTTCTCCCGGGCCTGGCGTTTGCGCTCTTCGCGAAGCGCGGCCATGTCGCTGTTGTCTGGAACCAGCTCGCCTTTTTCCAGATGGGCGCCGGCTTGCGCCGCTTGCTGGGCCTTGGCCACCTCGGTGTCTTTTTGGGCTTTTACCCGGGCAAGGGCGGCGGCGACGGCGTCGCTCGGTGGAGCTGCTTCTTCGCTGCGCGAGGCCATGGCGGCTTTGCGGCGCTCGGTGGCTTCTTGATGGCGCGCTTCCCGTTCGGCTTTGTCTCGCTCCAGGCGGTCGTTGCGGGCCTCAAAGCGCTCGCGGGCCTTGTCGGATTTGCGTTTTTCTTCCTGGGCGCTGCGAATATCGGCCTTGGCCACCCGGTAGTACTGCACCAGGGGAATTTCGGAGGGGCAAACGTAGGCACAGGCGCCGCATTCGATACAGGCCGAGAGCTTGTATTCGTCGAGTTTTTCGTGGTCTTCGGCCTTGGCGTACCAATAGAGCTGCTGAGGCAGCAGCTCGGCCGGGCAGACATCGGCGCACTCGCCGCAGCGGATACAGCTCATCTCGCGCCCGGCCGGTTTAAGCTCCTTGCTGCTGGGCAGCAGCAGGCAGTTCACCGTTTTGGTCACCGGCGCGGCCGGATCATTGAGGGTAAAGCCCATCATCGGGCCGCCGATAATCAGCCGCTGTTTTTTCTCGGGCTTAAAGCCGCACTCGGTAAGGGCGTGGCTGATGGGGGTGCCGATGGGCAGCCAATAGTTGCCGGGCTTTTTCACCTGCTGGCCGGTGATGGTCACTACCCGGCGAATAAGCGGCTCGCCCAGCACCAGAGCGCGGTAGGCGGCGTAAGCGGTGCCGACGTTTTGCACCACCAGGCCAAGGTCGGCCGGAATGGCACCAGCCGGCACTTCGTCGCCGGTGAGCAGCTTGATGAGCTGGCGCTCGGCGCCGGAGGGGTACTTGGTGGGCACCACCTTCATGGAAACGTCGTCGAGGCTTTCAATCACCCCTTCAAGGGCCGAGATGGCCTCGGGTTTGTTGTCCTCGATGCCAATCACCACCATCCGGGCGCCGACGATGCGGGCCATCAGCCGGGCACCGGCTACTACGTTTTCGGGCTCTTCGCGGAGCAGGCAATCGTCGCTGGTGATGTAGGGCTCGCACTCGGCGGCGTTGACCACCAAGGCTTCGATGGGCCGGCCACCGCCGAGTTTAACGGCGGTGGGGAAACCGGCGCCGCCCATCCCGGCAAGGCCGGCGGCTTTTACTGCTTTTAGCAGCACGGCTGGGTCGGCCTCAAAGGGGTTGGCCACCGGGTGCTTCTCGCCCCACTGGTTTTGGCCGTCGGGCTCGATAACCACCGCCATGTCCCAAAGGCCGGAGGCATGGGTCAGGGGCCGGTTCTCTACCGCCACCACGGTGCCGGAGGTCGGGGCATGGACCGGCACACCCATCACCGACATGGGCCGCGACAGAGGCTGGCCCTTTAACACCTTCTCGCCGGCCTTGACCAACACCTCGCCAAGCTCCCCCAGATGCTGGCGCAGCGGCACCACCAAAAAGGGCGCCATGGGCAGTTTGCCGATGGGCTTGTGGTTGGACAGGCTCTTAAATTCGGGCGGGTGAATACCGCCATGAAAATCAAAGACATCGCTGCTGGAAAGCCGCTCAAGCAAGGTCAACATCAATGGGCTTCCTCAGGGGCGATTTCTTTTACCGGGATGGTGTTGAGGCGCCATTTCCAGTTTTGGACCGTGGTTTGTACCGGGCGCATTTCGATGCAATCTACCGGGCAGGGCTCGACGCACAGATCGCAGCCGGTGCACTCGCTTTTAATCACGGTGTGCATGTGCTTGGCGCTGCCGAGAATGGCGTCAACCGGGCAGGCTTGGATGCACTTGGTGCAGCCGATGCACTCGTCTTCGCGGATAAAGGCCACTTTCTTGACGGCCTCTTCGCCGTGGGCGGCGTCCAGCGGCTTGGCCTCGACCCCCATCAGGTCGGCCAGCTTTTCGATGGTGGCCTGGCCGCCGGGGGGGCACTTGTTGATGTCGTCGCCACCGGCAATGGCCTCGGCATAGGGGCGGCAGCCCGGGTAGCCGCACTGGCCGCACTGGGTCTGGGGCAGGATGTTGTCTATCTGGTCGACAATGGGGTCGGCTTCGACCTTGAACTTGACCGAAGCCAGGCCAAGGATGACACCGAACACCAGGGCCAGGGCGGCAAGGGCAAGAATGGCGTAAAGAATGGTCATGGTTACAGCTTAACGAGGCCGGTAAAGCCCATAAAGGCCAGGGACATCAGCCCGGCGGTGATCAAGGCGATGGCCGGGCCCTTAAAGGGCACCGGCACGTCGGCGGCGGCCAGGCGCTCGCGCATGGCGGCAAAAAGGATAAGCACCAGCGAGAAGCCCACGGCGGCGCCAAAACCGTAAATCAGCGACTGCATCAAGGTGTGGTTTTCGTTGATGTTCAAAAGCGCCACCCCCAGCACCGCACAGTTGGTGGTGATAAGAGGCAGGAAGATGCCCAGCACCCGGTACAGCATGGGGCTGGTTTTTTGCACCACCATCTCGGTGAACTGTACCACCACCGCTATCACCAAAATGAAGGAGAGGGTGCGCAGGTAGCCGATACCCAAGGGCTCGAGCAGGTAGGTGTTGACCAGGTAGCTGCACAGGGAGGCCAGGGTCAGCACAAAGGTGGTGGCCAGGGACATGCCAATGGCACTTTCCAGCTTGTTGGATACCCCCATGAAGGGGCAGAGCCCGAGAAATTTCACCAGCACGAAGTTATTGACCAGCACTGTGCCTATCAATAACAGCAGATAATCGCCCATGGGTGGCTTGGTCCCCTTCGGCCAAAGTAGAATCAGCGGGTTATTATCGTGTTTTGTCCTCCCCTAAACAACAGGGGAGTCTGTGGGGTCTTTATGCCGTTAGTTGCCCTGGTCCTGGCCATGGCCTTGTGGGCCAGCACCTTTGTGGTGCTCAAGGTGGTGTTTGTGGAGGTATCACCACTGTGGGTGATTTGCGCGAGGATGTGGATTGCTGCCATTGCGCTGCTGGCCATGAAGCGGTTCTGGGGCAAAGCCCATTACCAAAAAGGTGATTGGCGCCTGTTTGCGGCTATGTCGCTGGCCGAGCCTTGCCTGTATTTCGTGTTTGAAGCCAAAGCCCTTTTATATACCTCGGCCGGCCAGGCCGGCATGGTCACCGCGGTGCTGCCGCTTCTTACCGTTGGCGGCGCGGTGTTGGTGTTAAAAGAAAAGGCCTCGCCACGGCTGTGGCTGGGGCTCGCCATGGCTCTGGTGGGGGTGTTGTGGCTGAGCGCGGCCGGCACTGTGTCGGCCGATGCGCCCAATCCGCTGCTGGGCAATAGCCTGGAATTTGCCGCCATGGTCTGCGCCGCCATCTATTCGCTGTCGCTGAAAAAGCTCTCCGACCGGTACTCGCCGCTGTGGCTGACCGCCATCCAGGCCATCAGCGGTTCACTGTTTTTCCTGCCGATGGCGCTTTTGAGCGCCCCGGTGCCGAGCGGGCTTAGCAGCCAGGCCCTGTTGTCCATGCTGTATCTGGGGCTGGGGGTCACCCTTGGGGCCTATGGGCTGTACAACTTCGCCATGGCCAGGCTCCCGGCGGCTAGGGTGGCGGTGTTTGTGAACCTGATCCCGCTCTTTTCACTGGTGATGGCCATGGTGCTACTTGATGAGCGGCTTAGCCCCAGCCAACTGCTGGCTAGTAGCCTGGTGCTGCTGGGGGTGATGGTGAGCCAGCAGGGAGCAGCGAGGGATGAAAAAAACGCCGCATGATGCGGCGTTTTTTATGGGTTCATGGTCAGGGCCGAGGGCCCGAAGGGTACCGGTCTTGCCAGGTAATAACCTTGCAGCCCATCGAGGCGAAGGTCGGTCAGCACCATGCGCTCTTCGGCGTTCTCCACGTTCTCGGCCAGCACCTTGACCCCCAGGCGGTGGGCGATGTCCACCAAGATACGCAGGTAATATTGGCCGTCTTTGTCCTGATCGATGGCGCGGCTGAGCGCCGCGTCCACCTTCACAAAGTCAGGTTTCAGGGCCTTGAAGAAGCGAATGGCGCCAAGGCCGGTGCCGAAACGCTCGATGGTGATGCGGCACGCCATCTTGTGCAGCAGCTCGATAAAGCGCTGGCTGGCGCCCACCTGGCGGATAAGCCCGGCTTCCGGCACCTCAAACACCAGGTGACGGGCAAGCTCGGGGTGGGCCAGCAGCTTGCGCTCCAGCCAAATCACAAAGTGTGGATCTTGCACCGTCAGGGCGTTGAGGTTGATGGCGTACATGGAGCGGCCAAGAGGTTTGCCTACCAGCTCCTTGAGCGCGCTTTCCATCACCAGTTTGTCCAGTTGCTGGATAAGCCCCAGGCGCTCGGCCATGGCCATTACTGAGGCGGTGGGTAGCAGCCGGCCGTCTTTGTCGTGGCAGCGGGCCAGAATTTCGGTGTAGTGCACCTCGTTGCGGTTAACCCCCTGAATGGGCTGGGCCAGCAAGGTCAGGCCCTGGCCGGTCAGCAGGTATTGGATATGGTCGCGCCATTGCTGCTGGGTGCGCTGCTCAAGGGATTTATTGGGGCCAAGGCCGGCGTCCACATGCCAGCCCGGCTGGCCCTGGGCCATGGCCAGCGACAAGGTGGTGTCGGCCAGGGACAGGGCGGCGGTTAAGGTGGTGTCTTTAACCAGGGCGCCGCCAATATAGGCGGGCATCTGTTCTTTGGACTGATTGCGAAGGGACATCAGCTCCGCCATCAGGTGCTGGGCAAACTGGTCCAACTCGCCCAGCTCGCCGGTGGCAACCAGCACCATAAAGTCGCTGCCCGAAAGGCGATAGCTGCGGCACGCCAGCTTTTTGCCTGACTGGCGCTTTAAGATCTGGGCGAGGTCGCGCAGGTATTGGTCGCCGGCGCTGTAGCCGTCTTCGTCGTTGATGGCTCTCAAGGCAGTGGCGCGAATAAGCAGCAGGCCAACGGCGTTTTTGTTGGCAAGCTCGCGGCCTAATTGGTCGTTAAAGGCGCGGCGGTTGGGCAGGGTGGTAAGAGGGTCGCTCAGCACCTGCTGGCTTAAGGCCTTGATAACCCGCTGCTGCTCGGCGCTTTGCTGCAATACCCGGGCGCGGGCTTCGGCAATGGCGGCAAGGGTGCCGTTAAAGGCATCCACCGAGATGCTGCCGGGCAGCTCTTCACCTTCGTCCAAGTGGTCGATGAGTTGGCTTAGCTCTTGGTCAACGATCTTCAGGCGCTCAAGGATGCGTTTTCTAATGAGGTAGACGAGCACGCCACCGGCCAGGGGAATAAGCAGTGCCAGCAGCAGCGCTATCTCAATCTGGGCATAAAGGGCGGAGCTGTCCAGGCGCCAGCGCAGGGGGCCAAGTTGCTGCTCCTTCGCCCCCAGCAAGACGCCCATAACGGAAGCGGCCAAGGTGCCGTGGCGAGGGGCGCGAGCTTGTGGTTGGGTGCCGGGGCGCTGCCATTGTAGCCAGTCTGGCGGCGCCGGGGAATCGGGTTGCTGTTGCCAGGCAATGGCACTTTGCACCGCTAGTTGCTGTTGCTCGGCCAATTGGGCACGGCCAATCATCACCAGGCTGAGGGTCATCAGCAGCCAGGCGACAAAAGTTAAGATAAGCAATGAGGAGGCAGAAGCTGCACCGGGTTTCATTGTTTTAATTCCCCTCCACTGGGCGCTCGGACGGTAGCTGTTGAATTTTAAACCAAAACAGCCTGACACCAGATCTAAACCATAACCCCTGGCATTTCCATGACAGGCTTTGAAAAAGGCGACGAAGACCGCTGGCAATAAGCCAAATTTCTTATATTGGCGTCGGCTCAGGGAAATAAGGCCTTTTTAAGAAAGTCTGGCGGTGTTGCGCCAGCTGCGTATCGGCGGCCCCTGGCTGCGCTTGAGAAAGCGTGCCTGGCTTTAATAACGATGTGACCTGCTAAAAAACGTGAGCCGGGCCGGGAAGGGGTTCCTCGACTGGCCATGCAGCCTGGTGCCTGGGGACTCAGCTATCAAAACAGGAAAAGAAAAGGCCAGCTGATGCTGGCCTTTTAGTGTTGGCTCCCCCGACTGGACTTGAACGGGGCCGCCGAGGTCAGTGACATGGCCTGCGAGGCAGGCCCCGTGCCTTGGGATTTCGCATATCAACGTCAGAAAAAGAAAAGGCCAGCTGATGCTGGCCTTTTAGTGTTGGCTCCCTCGACTGGACTTGAACGGGGCCGCCCAGGTCAGTGGCATGGCCTGCGAGGCAGGCCCCGTGCCTTGGGATTTCGCATATCAACGTCAGAAAAAGAAAAGGCCAACTGATGCTGGCCTTTTTAAAGTGGCTCCCCCGACTGGACTTGTACGGGGCCGCCGAGGTCAGTGACATGGCCTGCGAGGCAGGCCCCGTGCCTTGGGATTTCGCATATCAACATCAGAAAAAGAAAAGGCCAGCTGATGCTGGCCTTTTTAAAGTGGCTCCCCCGACTGGACTTGTACGGGGCCGCCGAGGTCAGTGACATGGCCTGCGAGGCAGGCCCCGTGCCTTGGGATTTCGCATATCAACATCAGAAAAAGAAAAAGGCCAGCTGATGCTGGCCTTTTTAAAGTGGCTCCCCCGACTGGACTTGAACCAGTGACATACGGATTAACAGTCCGCCGTTCTACCGACTGAACTACGGGGGAATAAATTGTCTCGCTTGTGCGAACCGCCGTGGCGGTGATTTGGCTCCCTCGACTGGACTGGTACGGGGCCGCCCAGGTCAGTGACATCAGCGCTAAGCTGGCTTTGCTGGGGGTCAACCAAAGGTTGAAAGCACTTCTTGTTTGGCTCCCTCGACTGGACTTGAACCAGTGACATACGGATTAACAGTCCGCCGTTCTACCGACTGAACTACGAGGGAATAAATTGTGTTGCCCTAGGGGCTGACACCGCGCCAGGCGCCATGTCGTTTTAAACTGGCTCCCCCGACTGGACTTGAACCAGTGACATACGGATTAACAGTCCGCCGTTCTACCGACTGAACTACGGGGGAGCAACGGTGGCGAATGTTATCCACGGCCTCTGGGGCTGTCAACACTAATGATACCCAGAAAAGTCCGATTGCTTGCCTTTTGGGCAAGATGACGGCCCATTGACCAAAAGTGCGTTTTTTCAGCCATCGACGGGGCGGGGGCGATCAGTTGCTTTCGTTACTTTAAACCGCAAATAAATGACTGATCCGTCCTCACGCCAGAGCCGGTAAGGGCTGGCTTAAGTTATCCACTTTTTCTGTGGATAACTCTGTGGGGAAAGGCGCAAGAGCCACACTTGGCGCGGCTTCGCCTGGAATTTGCGAAAAAAAAGCGCTATCGCCGTTCAGGTGTTTATTGCTTATAAATCAAATGGTTAAAAGGTAAGTAATTTTCTTACAGTCGGGCGCTTTCAGCTTTGTGACAAAGCTGTAATAGGATATTCAAGGTGTGAATTAACTTGCCGAAATAGGCCGGGCCAGGAGGGAAATGCCCGTGGGGGCGCGTAAGATAACGGCTTGGCCTGAGCCTGGCAAGAGGTGAGTGGGAAAAAGGCAGAAAACATGGTCGTTTTCGGCTCGGGGGCGTAAACTGGCCGCTTTCATTTATTTCTGTCTGGATTTTCATTCATGGCGCGCGCTGCACACGATCTGCTGGCCGGGGACATCAACAGTACCCTCAAGCAGATGACCGTCTCCCTGATGTGGGGGATGGCGACCATGATGACTTTCAACCTGGTCGATACCCTTTTTGTCAGTCGTCTTGGCACCCACCCGCTGGCTGCCATCAGTTTTACCTTTCCGGTGAGTTTTTTCCTTATCAGCCTCACCATTGGTCTGGGGATTGGCACCTCTGCGGTTATCGGCCATGCCCTGGGGCGGCGCTGCGCCGAGCAGGCCAAAGAGCAAGGCAATGCCGCCATCTGGTTGGGGGTGCTGCTGGTGGCGGTGCTGGCGATACTGGCCTGGCTGCTGCAAGACCCCATCTTCTCGGCCCTTGGCGCCAGTGCCGAGCAGCAAAAGCTGATTGCCCAGTATATGAACGTGTGGTTTGCCGGCAGCCCGATGCTGGCCATCCCGATGATCGCCAACGCCGTGATGCGCGCCAATGGCGATACCGTCACCCCCAGCCGCTTTATGGTGCTTGGCGGCATTATCAATGCGGTCATGGACCCGGTGCTTATTTTTGGCCTGGGGCCTTTTCCGCGCATGGAGCTGGCCGGCGCGGCGCTGGCCACGGTGCTGGCTTGGCTGGGCGGCTCGGTTGGGGTGCTGTTTATGCTGTATAAGCGGCAGCTGGCGCAGTTTTGTCTGCCAGGGCTCGCCATGGTGCGCCACTGGCGCTCCTTGCTGGTGATTGGCTTGCCAGCGGCTGGCGCCAATATGATGACCCCGCTTGCCATGGCCGCCCTTACCGCCATGGTGGCCCAGTTTGGCCCGGCAGCCGTGGCGGCCTATGGGGTTGGCTCACGGCTTGAATCCCTCTCTACCCTGGTGGTGCTGGCGCTGTCCATGAGCTTGCCGCCCTTTATCAGTCAAAACATGGGCGCCGGGCAGCTCGAAAGGGTGCGAAGCGCCTACAAAGGGGTGGTGCGCTTTGTGCTGGGCTGGCAGGGCCTGTTTTATGTGGCGCTGCTGGTACTGGCCTTCCCCATCAGTTGGGTCTTTGGTAAAGACCCCAAGGTGGCTGAATATATTCGACTTTTTATTTTCATCGTCCCCCTGGGCTACGGCCTGCAAGGGGTGGTTATCCTCACCAATTCGTCTTTTAATGCCATTCATCGCCCGGCCAAGGCGCTGACCATGTCGGTGCTGCGCTTTTTTGCCGCCGCCGTGCCGTTGGCTTGGCTTGGCGGGCATTTTCTCGGCCTGCCGGGATTTTTCGCCGGGGTGGTGCTGGCCAATCTGATTAGCGCGACCATCGCCTATCGCTGGTTTACCAAGGAGACGGCATGAGCAAAGACTTTATCCTGCATTCGGCCTACCAACCGGCCGGTGACCAGCCCACCGCCATTGCCCAACTGGTAGACGGCCTGGAAGCGGGCCTGGCCCACCAGACGCTGTTGGGGGTAACGGGCTCCGGTAAGACCTTCACCATGGCCAATGTCATTGCCAAATTGGGCCGGCCCACCATCGTCATGGCCCCCAACAAGACCCTGGCCGCCCAGCTTTATGGCGAGATGAAAGAATTCTTCCCGGAAAACGCCGTGGAATACTTCGTCTCCTACTACGACTACTACCAGCCCGAGGCCTATGTGCCGGCGTCCGACACCTTTATCGAGAAGGACGCCTCCATCAACGACCATATCGAGCAGATGCGCCTGTCGGCCACCAAGGCCTTGATGGAGCGGCGCGACGTGGTGATCGTCGCCTCGGTATCGGCCATCTACGGCCTTGGCGACCCGCAAAGCTATTTGTCGATGATGCTGCACATTCGCCAGGGCGACATCATCGACCAGCGCGCCATGCTGCGCCGGCTGGCCGAGCTTCAATACACCCGCAACGAAGTGGCGTTTAGCCGTGGCACCTACCGGGTGCGTGGCGAGGTGATTGACATCCACCCGGCCGAGAGCGACGAAGAAGCTGTGCGCATCGAGCTTTTTGACGACGAAGTGGAGCGCATCAGCACCTTTGACCCGCTCACCGGCCAGGTGCTCAGAAGCGGCCTTGGCCGCATCACCATCTACCCCAAGACCCACTACGTGACCCCTCGGGAGAAGGTGCTCGAAGCGGTAGAGAGCATCAAGGTGGAGCTTAAAGGCCGCCTTGAGGATCTTCGCAGCAACAGCAAACTGGTGGAAGAGCAGCGCCTGGCCCAGCGCACCCAGTTCGATATCGAGATGATGGTGGAGCTGGGTTATTGCTCGGGCATCGAGAACTACTCGCGCTATCTCTCTGGCCGTAACCCCGGCGAGCCGCCGCCGACCCTGCTCGATTACCTGCCGCCAGACGGCTTGATGATCATCGACGAGTCCCACGTCACGGTGTCGCAAATTGGCGCCATGTACAAAGGGGACCGTTCCCGCAAAGAAACCCTGGTGGAATATGGTTTTCGCCTGCCCTCGGCCCTGGATAACCGGCCGCTGAAATTCGACGAGTTTGAAGCCATAGCGCCGCAAACGGTGTATGTCTCTGCCACCCCCGGCAAATACGAGCTGGAGCGCTCGGCCGGCGAAATCGCCGAGCAGGTGGTGCGCCCCACCGGTCTTTTAGACCCGGTGGTGGAAGTGCGCCCGGTAGGCACCCAGGTGGACGACGTGTTGTCGGAAATTGGCAAGCGGGTGGAGGTCAACGAACGGGTGCTTATTACTACCCTCACCAAAAAAATGGCCGAAGATCTCACCGAGTACTTAAACGAGCACGGGGTGCGGGTCCGTTACCTGCACTCGGATGTGGACACGGTAGAGCGGGTAGAGATCATCCGTGACCTGCGCCTTGGCGAATTTGACGTGCTGGTGGGCATTAACTTGCTGCGCGAGGGCCTGGATATGCCCGAGGTGTCTCTGGTGGCCATTTTCGATGCCGACAAAGAAGGCTTCCTGCGCTCCGACCGCTCCCTTATCCAGACCATAGGCCGGGCCGCCCGTAACCTTAACGGCCGCGCCATCCTTTATGCCGATAAAATCACCGGCTCCATGCAGCGGGCCATGGATGAAACGGCGCGACGGCGGGAAAAACAAGAAGCCTTCAACCTCGAAAACGGCATCGTGCCCAAGGCGCTCAACAAGAAAATTGCCGATATCCTGCAACTGGGCGACAAGAACGACAGCGACGGCAAGGGCAAAGGGAAAGGCAAGGGCCGCCAAGACAGCGCTCCTTTGCATCTGGACGCCAAAACCCTGGCCAGCGAGATGGAAAAAATCGAGAAGCAGATGTACCAGCACGCCCAGAACCTGGAATTCGAAGAGGCAGCGCGCCTGCGCGACCAATTAACCACCATGAACGAGCAGCTTAAAGCATTGTAAAAAAGGCGGCCTGTGGCCGCCTTTTTAAAGCCCTAACTCGCTGGTGTAGTAATAAAGGGCCAGCATCACCAGGGTGATGATAATGAGCGCTGCTGCCTGCCAGAACTTTTTCATAAGGCGTTCCTGCTTTTTTCCTTACGTTAATGCCTGGGCGCCTTTTTGTTAACCGCTTTTTATGACAGGCCGTGTTTTTCCAGCCGGTACAACAAGGCCTTATAGCCAAGGCTGAGGTAGCGGGCGGTCTGGCGTTTGTTGCCGCCGTTAAGGGCCAGAGCCTTTTCCAGGCAGTGGCGTTCAAAGGCTTCCCAGTCCAGCCCACCGGCCGGCAGTTTGACGCTGAACTCGCTGGCGCCCTCGCCAAGGGGGCTGATGGGCATGTCTTCCCCCAGCAGTACCAGCCGCTCCATGCGGTTGGCCAGCTCCCGCACGTTACCCGGCCAGTGGTGGCTCATCAGCTTTTCCAAAAGGCCGTGGCCAAGAGCCGGCGGGTTAAGGCCGTGGCGGCGGGCATAGAGAGCCAGAAAGTGGCGGCAAAGGGCGGGGATGTCGTCGCGGCGCTCGCGAAGGGGCGGCAGGGTCAGGGGCACCACGTTCAGGCGATAAAAAAGATCTTCGCGAAAACGCCCGGCCTGCACCTCGGCTTTGAGGTCACGGTTGGTGGCGGCGATGATGCGCACATCGATGCTGCGCTCCTGGTGCTCGCCAAGGCGGGTGACCTTGCCCTCTTGCAGTACCCGCAGCAACTTACTTTGCAGCACCAGCGGCAGCTCGCCTATTTCATCCAAAAACAGAGTGCCGGTGCTGGCGGCCTCAAACTTGCCGGTTTTGGCCTGGGTGGCACCGGTGTAGGCACCTTTGTCGGCGCCAAAGAGTTCGCTTTCGGCCAGGGCCTCGGGAATGGCGCCGCAGTTGATGGCCACAAAGGGCTTTTGGGCGCGGCGCGACAACTGATGCAGGGCACGGGCCGCCAATTCCTTGCCGGTACCGGACTCCCCTTCGATAAGCACGGTGGCGTCGGTGTCGCTTATGCGCGCCAGCCGGCTTTGCAGCTGCTGCATGGCGGCGGAATTGCCGATGATCTCGGTGAGCTTGTGTTGGTCGGCAAGGGCTTGGCTCAGCCGCTGGTTGTCGGTTTTGAGGCGCTGGGCACGGCTGACTTTTTCAAGGGTCAGCTCCAACTCCTGGCGGCTAAAGGGTTTGGACAGGTAATCGTCGGCGCCCTGGCGCATGGCGTCCACGGCGTGGCTGATGGTGCCGTAGGCGGTCATCATCACAAAGGCCGGGCTCTGGCTTAGGCGCTGGGCGGCGCGCAGCAGCATCAGGCCGTCGCCGTCGCCAAGCTTCCAGTCGCTCAGCACCAAATCGACCTTGCCAAGATGAGGCTGGGCCTCGGCCACCGAGGCGGCCAGCACCAGCTCATAGTTGCCCAGCAGCTGGGCCAGCAATTGCCGTTGGTCGGCGTCGTCTTCAACCAGCAGCATGCGCATGGCTGTTCTCCGGCAGGTAAAGGGTGGCGACGGCGCCGCCTTGGGGGTGGTTGTCGAGGCTCAGGCGCCCGCCGTAACGCAGCCGCACCAGGCGCTCGGCAATATAGAGGCCCATGCCGGCGCCGTCGGCCTTTTGGGTGGCGTGAGGGGTAAAGAGCCGGGCTTTGGCGGCGTCACTGAGCCCCGGGCCCTGGTCACGCACCTCAATTTCAAGGCCATCTGCCAGTGCCGTCACCCTAAGGCTGGCCACCTTGCCGGGGGCCGCCTCCAGGGCGTTACTCATCAGCGAATGCAAGATGGCGCGAAGCTCCGACTCGTCTCCTTTCAAGGTGCAATGCTGGGGCAGTTGCAGCTGCCATTGGCCGCCGATGCTCAAGCGCACATCGGCCAGCAGTTCGGCCAGCACCAAGGGCTGCTGGCGGTTTACCCCCTGGGCCGAGAGGGTCAGCAGCGCCTTGATGTTGCTGTCCATCTGCTTGAGCTTTTGGCGGATGGCGTTTTTTTGCGGCTCGTCCAGCTGTCCTTCCAGAGTGAGGCCTATGGTGTGGATGGGGTTACGCAGGCTATGGGCAAGGCCACGGGCAATGTCGCCAAGCTCTGCCAGGTGGGCCTGGGCCCGCACCCTTTCTTCTTCCTGGCGCAATCTTTCCAAATCCCGGCTCATATGGTTAAAGCCTTCGATGGCGCTTTTCATCTCCCGCATGCCTTGGGGCTTTAAGGTGACCCCTTGCTCACCCTTGGCCAGGCGACTAAAACCGCTGGCCAGCAGCTCAAGGGGCCGCGAAAAGGCGTGGGCCAGCAGGTAAATCCCCAGCAGCGCCAGCAGTGAGGTGACCCCAAGGCCTATCCACAGCTTGATGTTGGCGCTTTTGACCACGGTAAAAGAAGGCGAAGGGGTGATGCGAAAGCGCTGCTGCTGGGCCTTTTTCAGCGCTTCACTTGCCTGGCGCCGGGCTTTTTCTACCTCCAGGCGCATTTTTTCCTGGTTGCGCTGGAGCTCGGCGCTTTTGATGCGCAGCACCTCTTGGCGCAACTGGGCAGCGTCTTTAGGGGCGTATTGGTCAAGCTCAGGCGGCACCTCGATATCCACCTCTGGCGGCTCCGGCACTTTGATGTCGTCCAGGACTTTATCCACCATTTCGTTGCTGATGACTGCCACTTCAAAGTTGATGTCGTCTTTTAAACTTCTCAGTAGCCACATCTGGGTGCCGGCCAGCAGCAGGAACAGGGCGCCAAAAAGGGCAAACAGGCTGTGTTTAACGCGCATAGAACCTCCGTTTGCAAGCACCCTAGCAAAGGGCCGGGGCGGCGCCTAGCGCCCACCGGCAGGCACTTTGCCGGCCAAAGTGCGCCTCAAATGGGGGCAGAGTCCCCATATGGGGACATCTCCATTGGTCGTTTTTTTATTAATATATTGAATTTTATAGGTTTTATGAGTTGGCATGACTTTCTCAATAGTGAGGGCCCAATTAAAGGAGCGTCTTATGAAAATGCTATCGCTATTGAGTCTTGCCACCCTGGCTGCCCTGCAAAGTGCCTGCGCCGCCGACGCCAATACCCCCAAAGCCGCGCCGGTGGCGATGACGGCCCCGAGCCCTGAAACCACGCCGCCCACAACCCTCCTCCAGGCGGCCCCAAAGGCGCCTAAGGCAGTGCCTGCTGCCAGCCCCGAGTCAACAGCAATGCACAAACACCGTTTGGTGATAAACACCGAGCAGCGCCACCTGGACTTGTCGGCGGCCAGTGACGAGGAGCTGCACCAAGCGCTGGTCAAGGAGCTTGGCAGCGAAGAAGAAGCGCGCCAACTGGAACAGGACATTACCCAGCAGCTGAAAATGGCCGAGATTGAGCGGGAAAAGGCAATGAAAATCGCCGAAGTACAGCGCATCAAGGCCCAGAAAATAGCCAAGGTGGCCATGGCCCGCGCCCAAAAGGAGCTAAAGCGGGTGCAGATTGAGCTCAAGGCCCACAGCGCCGAGCTTGGCAAGCTGCGGGTTATGCCGCCCATCCCGCCCCATATCGAGGTGCCAGACATCAAGGATGTGGATGTGATTGTCGATTTTATCGACCAGGCCGAGCTTAGCGACAGCGACCGCCAGACCATCGCCAAGGCGCTGGAGCGCAGCAAGGCCGCTAAGTAGCCGCCAGTTGCTGCCAGAGCCGGTCAAGGGCGGCCTTGTGCACCAGGGTGCAGCGATAGAGGCGAATTTCAAGGGGGGCCTGGTAGCGCGCCGGGCCCAGCTCTAGAAGGCGCCCGTCTGCCAGTTCCTGCTCGATGCAAAGCCTGGGCAGCCAGGCCACCCCCAGTCCTTTCAGGGCCATGCCTTTGAGGCCGTCGGCTATGGCGGTCTCAAAAAGGGTGCGAAGGCGAAGGCGCAGGCCGTCGTTGGCCAGCATCATGCGAAGGGTACGGCCCAAAAAGGCGCCCTGGGTGTAGGCCAGCAGTGGCACTGTTTCGTCGGTTTCGAGGTTCCAGCGCGGCTGGCCGTTCTCTCCTGGCGCACAGACCGGCACCAGGGCGGTGCTGGCCAGAGGCAGGGAAGGGAAGGTGGCGCTATCGAGTTGCAGGGCCGAGAGCGGATCGTAATAGACCAGCATCATATCGCACTGGCCTTCTCGCAGCTGGTGCACCGCCTCCTCCACGTTCAGCGCCGCCAGGCGAATGGACTGCTGGCTGCCAAGGGGCAGTTGGCTGAGCCAATCTGGGAAAAAGCTGTTGGCCAGGGAATGGGCGGCGGCGATATCCAGCACCTGGGCCTGGGCCGGTTGCAGGCCGCGCACCCTTGCCACCGCTTCGGCCAGTTGGTCGGTAACAGAGCGGGCGGTGAGCAGGAACAGCTGGCCTTCGCTGGTTAAATCGACCGGGGTCTTGCTGCGGTCGATCAGCGCGGCACCTACGGCGTCTTCCAGGGCGCGAATGCGGCGGCTAAAGGCGGGCTGGGTAACGTGGCGGCGGGCGGCGGCCTGGGAAAAGCTGCGGCAACTGGCCAAGGCCAATAAGTCTTCAAGCCACTTGCTGTCGATATCCATGGGTTGTCCGTTGGTTATGCCGAAACGGCATGAGCCTTGAAACAATAGCATTGGCAAAAGCCCTGGCCAAGGGCTCACCATAGCGCCACTTTTCACCCACAGAGCCGTACCGTGACCGCCTTTCCCCACCCCGCCAGTGACGCCCCCCTGTTTCGCCAGGAAAAAGACTTGTTAGGTTATTTGGATGTGCCTGCCAGTGCCTATTACGGGGTGCAAACCCAGCGGGCCCTGGACAACTTCCAGCTGACCGGTGTGCCCCTGTATCACTTTCCCAAGCTGATTTTGGGCCTGGCCATGGTGAAAAAGGCGGCGGCCCTGGCCAACGCCGAGCTGGGCCATTTGCCGGCGGCTAAAAAAGACGCCATCGTGCTGGCCTGTGACCGCATCATCGCTGGTGAATTTCACGACCATTTCGTGGTGGACATGATCCAGGGCGGCGCCGGTACCTCCACCAACATGAACGCCAACGAGGTGATCGCCAATATCGCCCTCGAACACCTGGGTCATGCCAAAGGCGCATACGGCCAGCTGCACCCCAACAACGATGTCAACCTGTCCCAGTCCACCAACGACGCCTATCCCACCGCCATCCGGGTAGGCCTGCAACTGAGCCATGCCGAGCTGGTGGACAGCCTGGCGGCGCTGCGCGACGCCTTTGGCGCCAAGGCCGGTGAGTTCAAGGACATCATCAAAATGGGCCGCACCCAATTGCAGGACGCAGTGCCCATGACCCTGGGCCAGGAGTTTGGCGCCTTTGCCACCACCCTGGGGGAAGACATCGAGCGTATCGAGGGGCTTTACGATCTGTTGCGGGAAGTGAACCTCGGCGGCACCGCCATCGGTACCGGCATCAACGCCGACCCTCGCTACGGCGCGCTGGCCACGGCCCATCTGTCCGACATTTGCGGCCATCCCATGCGTTTGGCCAAAGATTTGATTGAAGCCACCTCCGACATGGGCGCCTTCGTGCTCTTTAGCGGCATGACCAAGCGCCTGGCGGTGAAACTCTCCAAGATTTGTAACGATCTTCGCCTGCTCTCATCCGGCCCCCGTACCGGCTTTGGGGAAATCAACCTGCCGGCCCAGCAGCCGGGCTCCAGCATCATGCCCGGCAAAGTGAACCCGGTTATTCCCGAGGCGGTGAACCAGGTGGCCTACCAGGTGATTGGCAACGACTTGGCCATCACTCTGGCCGCCGAAGCCGGGCAGCTGCAACTCAACGTGATGGAGCCCTTGATTGCCTACAAGATTTTGGAATCCATGCGGCTGTTGCGCCGGGCCATGGACATGCTGCGCGAGCGCTGCGTGGTTGGCATCAGCGCCAACGTGGAGCGCTGCGAGGCGCTGGTGAACCAGTCCATCGGCCTTATCACCGCCCTTAACCCCCATATCGGCTACGACAACGCCACCCGCATCGCCAAGGAAGCCCTGGTAACCGGCAAGGGGGTGCTGGAGCTGGTGCGAGAAGAAGGGCTTTTGGACGAGGCGCTATTGGCCGAGATCTTAAAGCCTGCCAACATGGTCCGGCCCCGGATATAAAAAAGGCCCCGTTCGGGGCCTTTTTTATAAGCTGCTGTGGCTGCGGCTAAGGCGCAGGCTGTCGCTGGCGGCAAGGGTACTGGCCAGGCTTTGCTGCTGGGCCAGGCTTTCAAGCACGGTGCCGTAGTAGAGGGCATCGCTGCCGCCAAGGTTGTCGTCCCGCTGGTCTTGAAAGAGGGCGCTTTCACTGGCGCTTAGCAATTTCACCGTAACGCTGCCGGCGGCAAGGTCACTGGCGCTCATCAGCAGGTTTCCGCTGCTGTCTACCACCTTGGGCAGGTTGACCTGGCTGGCGGCCGGGCCCAGCACCTGCATGGCCATGTAAACCTTGCCGCTGCTGCTGTAGGCCGACACCAGGGTGCGCTGGTAATCAAACTGGCTGGCCGAGGCGCCGCCTAAGGTGACGCAGGCAAAGCTGGCGCCGCTGCAGCTGGCGCTGGTTTGCGGGTCGGCGTCAGACAGATTAAGGCTGCCGAGCAAGTTAACGTCTACCCCGGCGTCCGGGGCGCTGATGGCGCTATGGCGGGCGATGTCCCAATTGAGGTAGCTGCCGTTGGCGCGGTAATACCAGTTGGCGCTGGCCAGGCTGTCGCTGTAGCCAAAGCGGGTGTCGCTGGCGGCGAGGGTCTGCCAGTTGTAGATGTTGCTGTCAGACACCACTTTGAGCACCGCGTTGTCGGTGGCGTCTTCGTTTAAAAAGCTGATGGCCGGGGTCTGGTCTAGGGCGACCAGGTCGACCCCGTCGCAGCTGGCGCTTTGGCTGCAAAGGGCGCTGGCGCTGATAAAGGCGTAACCCACCATGTCGCTGGCCTTGCCGGTGTCACTGTCGTAATGGCCGTAGGCGGTAACCAGCAGCGGGTGGTCTTGGTAGACGGTCAGGGTCAGCTTGGTGTTGCTGGCGGTGGTGGTGACATCAACGCCGTTGTCCAGGCGGTAGATCACCGGCGCGGCGCTGAAATCGCCGGGCACGTTGATGTTCATATAGCCGGTGCTGCTGGCCGGCGCGCTGTAGGTGCCGCTCACGCAATTGCCGCTGGTGTTGCTGCTGGCCACGCTCAAGGTCATGGCCCCCAGCAGCGACGAAGAGAGCGCCGTGACGTTGTACTCGGTAAAGGCCTGGCCGATGGTGGTGGTAGTGACCGCCAGGTAGCCGCCGCTTGGCACGTCGCTGTCGTAAACCTGGACCTTGCCGCTGCTGTCGACGCTAAGGCGGGACGACAAACTGCCGTCGGCGTTGTAGAGGGCAACGGCCGGGTCGGTAACGGCGGTGGCGTAGTAGTAGGTGGCGTCGCCTTCACTGTTGCTGCTACCGGTCTGGTAATATACCTGGCATTTGGCGCTGTTGGTATTGGCGAGGCTATCGGATCGCAGTGTCACCAGTTGCAGGACGAAGCTGCTGCCTTTGGTGTCGGTGCTGTCCGAGCCACCGCCGCCACAGGCGGCCAGCAGCAGGGCGCTGAAAAAGGGAACAAGAAAACGCAGATTATGATTGGGCATGGGCAAGGTCTGATCAGGGCGAGTATGACACCCGCCCTGTATAACCCCAAGCCCGGCCGTTACCAATAACGGCCCGGATGTTTCCTTGGTTTTACCTTATTTGTCAGCGCCTTTGTCGTAAATGGCGTTGAGCATGCGCGCCAGGCGCTCGGCGCCTTTTTCCATACGCGCCTCAAGCACCGGGCCGAAGTGGTCTACGTATTCCTGGCCCATGGTCTTGTGCTTGGCGTAGTAGCGGTAAATGTCTTCGGTCACCTTGTAAGAGCCGTTGGCCCAGGCCAGCGGCTGGCCACCGGCATCTTTGGCGCTGGCAAGGCTGGCGAGCTTGTCACCAAAGTGCTTCCAGTCGTCGCCGCCCATGTGGCTGAGCATGCCGTAGTCCCAAATGCCGTGCAGGTTCTTCTGCTCGCCAAAGAAATCGCCCATGGCCTTGTTGCCGCCCCAGTCGTCTTCATAGCTCACGTGCAGCGGCTGGTGCAGGTCGCCCACAAAGTGCGACAGGAAAAAGAGCGCCTGCCAGTCACTGGGATCTTGGCTCAGCACCGCCTGGTAGTGGCGAATACCCGAGAGCACGCAGCCGTGCGGCGCGCAGTCGCCGGCGTCAACCTCGGTGGCGCCACGTTTGACGTTGATGTAGTGCAGCGGCTTGGACCAATCCCATTGGTGGTCTTTTTTGATGTCGTCAGCCCAGGTGCAGCTCTCGGCAAAAGAGCCGTACTGGCCTTGGCTGGCCACCACTTTATCCAGGGCGTGCTGGGTCTTGGGGGTAGTGAGGTCGTAGGCGGCCTGGCAGAACGCCTTGTGGCCGTTAAAGCCAAAGGCCAGAGCCTGGGTGGATAAGAGCAGGGAAAGAAGCCAGAAAAAATGACGCATGGTGGTTATCTCCTGTTTTTGTGGCGCCATTTTACCCGGCTTTGATGACAAGGCCAGAACAGCGAGACAGGAGGTCTGCGCGGCAGGTCAGACTTTGGTGCGAAAGATCTCCGGCCCGCTATGGGTGGGCTTGCTGGGGGCACAGCCTTTGCAGCTGCCGCAGCCGTCATCACTGCCGCAACCACCGGCCGCCGACAGCTGGCCGTGCAGCTTTTTCCCCAGCCAGCGGGCCGGGGCACTGCGCCCCGGGGTCAGCAGTTTATCGGCCAGGGCGCCTTGTAGGCGCTTGCTGGCGGGTACGTATTTATTCAGGGCCATCAGCAGCGCGGTCAGGACCACAATGGCCACGATAACCCCTTGAACCACTTCAAATATCACAGTAACCACTCCGCGAGTTGATAGGTGGCCATGGCCGCCAGGTAGGCCAGGGCAAAGAGGTAAACCAGCGCAAAACCCATCACCTTCCAGGAGTTGGTTTCGCGGCGGATCACCGCCAGGGTGGAGATGCACTGGGGCGCAAACACATACCAGGCCAGCAGCGCCAGGGCGGTGGGCAGAGACCAGGTCTGGGCGATCACCTGGCCCAGTTGGTTGGCTATCATGTCTTCGCTGCCGGACATGGCATAGACAGTACCCAGGGCCGACACCGCCACTTCGCGGGCCGCCATGCCGGGCACCAGGGCGATACAAATCTGCCAGTTAAAGCCCACCGGCTCGAAGACATAGGCCAGCCAGTGGCCGATGACCCCGGCAAAGCTGTAATCGATGGCAGGACCCGTTGCCCCCTCGGGAGCGCCGGGGAAGGTGCACAGCACCCACAGCAGCACGGTCAGGGAGAAGATGATGCCCCCCACCCGTTTCAAGAAAATCTTGGCCCGTTGCAGCAGGCCAAAGGCCAGGTCGCGAAGGTGCGGCAGGCGGTAGGCCGGCAACTCCATCAGCAGCGCATGTTCGCGCTTGTCGCGGCGCAGCCATTTCATCACGTAGGCCACCAGCAAGGCGCTCAAGATCCCGGCAAAGTACAGGCAAAACAGCACGATACCTTGCAGGTTAAAGGTGCCGGCCACGGTTTGCTGGGGGATAAAGGCGGCAATGAGCAGGGTATAGACCGGCAGGCGCGCCGAGCAGGTCATCAAGGGCGCCACCAAGATGGTGGTTAAGCGATCGCGCGGGTCGGAGATGGTGCGGGTTGCCATGATGCCGGGAATGGCGCAGGCAAAGCTCGAAAGTAGCGGAATAAAGGCCCGGCCGGTGAGGCCGGCGCGAAACATCATTCGGTCTAGCAGGTAGGCGGCGCGGGGCAGGTAGCCCGACTCTTCCAGCACCAGGATGAAGAAGAACAAAATCAGGATCTGCGGCAAAAACACCAGCACGTTGCCAAGGCCGGCAAAAATGCCGTCGTTAAGCAGGCTAAAAAGGGCGCTGTCTTGAGGCAGAGGGCTGGTGGCCCAGGCCCCAAAGACGCTGATGCCGTCGGTGATGGCGTCCATGGCAGGCTCGGCCCAGGAGAACACCGCCTGGAAGATAAAGAACATCAGCACCGCCAGTACCCCAAGGCCCAGCACCGGGTGCAGGAACAAGGCATCCAGGCGGTCATCGAGGGTGGTGGCCGTTTTGTCGTAGCTCACCACGGTAGCCATCAGGCTACGCACCCGCTGGTGGCGCTCTTCGAGGGTGAGCTCTTCGCTTACTTGGCGACCAGTCCAGTCGGGGCTGTTGAGTTTGTCCACCAGTGCCTTGGCGCCGTCTTTACTGATGGCGACGGTTTCCACCACCGGAATGCCCAGCTCTTTGGACAGCGCCTGGGTGTCGATGCGAATGCCGTGCTTGCGGGCGGTATCCATCATGTTCAGGGCCAGCACCATGGGCCGGCCCAGGGCAATGAGTTCTAGCACAAAGCGCAGGTGCAAACGCAGGTTGGTGGCGTCGGCCACGCACACCAGCACGTCGGGCTCGGCTTCGCCGCGGTATTGGCCGCGCAGCACGTCGCGGGTCACCGCTTCGTCGGGGCTGGTGGCTTCCAGGCTGTAGGCGCCCGGCAAATCAAGGATATGAATACTGCTGCCGTTGGCGGCGTGGTAAATCCCTTCTTTACGTTCGACGGTCACCCCGGCGTAGTTGGCCACCTTCTGGTTGCTGCCGGTCAGTTGGTTGAAGAGGGCGGTTTTGCCGCTGTTGGGGTTACCCACCAGGGCGATACGAAGACTGCTGGCACTCATCAGGATGCGAACTCGGTTTGAATATGGATGCGTTGGGCTTCTTTTTTGCGAAGAGCAAAGCGGGTTGCCCCGACTTGAACCACCAGCGGATTACCGCCCAGCAGGCCCCGGGCCACCACTCGCACCGGCTCACCGGCAACAAAGCCCAGTTCCCGAAGGCGCCTGGCGATGGGGTCCTGCTCGTAGGCGTCTACCACGTCAACAACGATGGCTGGCAGACCTTTTTTTACATCGGCTAGATTCATCTGCTTTTCTTTTGAGCACAAACGCTAATAGTTCTCACTATAAAGGTTTTCTGCGCCAGAGAGAATGCCCAGATTGTCTACCACACTGTCTCGCTCTACTTACAGCCAGGCTGTTAACGGCGCTGAAACTGGTTGATAAATATCCAGTTACATCGTTAGTCACGTTATGGGCGCAGTTACGGGCGGGGCAAAGGGCGGCTCAAACAGCCCTTGGACGAATTCTACAAACAGCCGGGCCTTGGTGGTGCTGTTGCGCCCGGCAGGAAACACCGCCCATAAGTCCACTGGCGGCAATTGCCAGTCGGGCAGTAATACCTCTACCGCTCCCGAGGCCAGCTCTTCGGGGAACATCCACTGTGAGGCGAGGGTCAATCCAAGGCCTGCAAGGACCGCCGCCCTTTGGCCCTGGGCGGCGCTGACTTTGAGCTGGCCTTGCACTTTTACCTGCTGCTCGTTGCCGTCTTTATTGAAACGCCAAACATCAACGGCGTCGCGCTGGCTGTAAATCACCGCCTGGTGACTGGCCAGTTCGGCCGGGCTTTGTGGGCGGCCGTGGTTGGCAATATAAGCCGGGGTGGCCACCACCATCCGTTTGCCGCTGGTGATCTTGCGCGCCACCAGGGAAGAGTCCGCTAGGTTGCCCATGCGCAGCGCCACGTCGATACCTTCTTCAACCAGGTCGATGGCCCTGTCGTCCAGCACCACTTCGATTTGCAAGTCAGGATGGGCGGCCATAAAGGGCCCAAGCCTTGGCACCAGGTGCAGGCTGGCAAAGGTGACGGCGGCACAAATCCGAAGGCGCCCTGTTAGACCACTCCCTGAGCCGCGCGCCAGCACCTGCGCTTCGTTAGCTTCACTGAGGGTGCGCCTGGCCCCTTCATAAAAGGCAAGGCCAGCTTCGGTTGGGGTCAGCCCGCGGGTAGAGCGAATGAGTAAATGCACCGCCAGCTTTTCTTCAAGCTGGGCAATGGTTTTGGACACTGCCGGCTGGCCAACCCCAAGGCGCCTGGCAGCGGCTGAGAAGCTGCCGCTATCGACAACGGCGGTAAAGGTTTCCATGGCGGCCAGCATGTCCATCGGTATGCCCTTTGGGAATAAGTATGAGGCCAGTGTAGGGCCTTTTGCCAAACGGCAAAAGCCGCCCGGGGGCGGCCTGTATTACAGATAAGGCAGCAGATCGCTCGGCTCAGGGCGTTGGGTGTAGTCGGGGTTGACCTCAGCGTAGCGGATGATGCCGTCGCGGCCAATCACATAACGGGCCGGCATGGGTAAGGTCCAGCTGTCATCGCCGTTGACTATCGGCAGGTTGTTACCCAAGGCGCGATAGAGCTCTGCCAGATAGTCAGGCAGGGTAAAGCGCAGCCCGAAGGCCGCAGCCACCTCATTGGCGCTGTCGCTGAGGATGGGAAAATCCAGGCTATTGGTGCGCACCGATTTTCGGCTGTTGACCGGGGTTTGCGGGGAGATGGCCACCAGGTTGGCGCCCAGTTCTTGGTACTGGGGCAGGGCCTGTTGCAGCGCCTGGAGTTCAAAATTGCAGTAGGGGCACCACACGCCTCGGTAAAAGCTCAGCACCAGCGGGCCTTTGGCCAGCAGCTCGCTGCTGCTCACCGCCTTGCCCTCTGGGTCTGGCAAGGTAAAGGCCGGGGCCTTGTCGCCAGCTTTAAGGGCGCGGTCTGCGGCGCCGCTGGCAATCAGCTCTTTAGTGGCGCGCTCCATAATGGGGTGAATGTGGGCCGGGGCATTGTAGGGCGGCTTACCGGCTTTGAAGTCAGCCTTGAAGGCGTCGAGTTTGGCTTGCAGGGTCATGGCGTTCTCCTTTAATGATGGCCCCTGGCGGGGCCAACTTGGTCAGGCGGTGGGTTTGGTCCACTCGTTGCCTTTCATGAAGTCGTCCAGGGGGGTGTGAACGATGTGGTTGGTGTAGTTGCTCAGTAGCTTGGTGGCGGTGCCGAGGATGACCTCCAGCACGTTTTGACGGGTAAAGCCGGCGGCCAGAAACTGCTCGACGGCGGCGTCGCCTACAAAGCCGCGCTCTTGCACCACGGCTTTGGCAAACTGGTGCAGGGCTTCAAGGCGAGGGTCGGGCAGCTCAAAGCCGTCGCGCAGCGCATCGATAACGGCGGGATCCATTTTCTGCATCTGGGCCAGGGTGGTGTGGCCGGCCATGCAGTAGTGGCAGTTGTTCTCGAAGTTATTGGTCAGATACACCACTTGTTGCTCATGGGCGCTGAGGGTGGACTTGCCAAACAGATCCCAAAGGGCGCCGTAGCCGGCCAGCAGCTCAGGAGACTCGGCCATGTAGCCTTGCAGGTTGGGCACAAAGCCAAAGGCTTTTTTGGTGGCGGCCAGCAGCGGTTTGGCGGTTTGCGGTGCGTTGTCTTCGTTGTAGCGAGTGAAAGTGGTCATGGTATTTGCCTCGGTGTGTGTAATTGACGGGGTCATTGTGGCTCTGGCCGGGTGGCGCCGGTAGCGAGGTGACGGCGATATCATTCATTCCAGCGAGGAATGACTGGCGGCAAAAAAAGCCCGGGCACTGGCCCGGGCTTTTTTACTCGGCGCTGCCTTGCAGCGCTTTTTGCAAGTCGGCTTTAAAAAGCGCCGGGCGGCTAAGGTAATGGCCAAAGGGAAATACCTGCCATTGACCGTCCTGCTCCAGCGCAAAGCCCGGCACGCCTCTAAGGCCAAGCTGGCCTACCATGGCGCGGGTGTCGTTGATGTGGCTATCCACCTGGCCAAGGGCCTGGCTGTAAGCGGCTTCAAAGGCGCCTTGGTCAAGGCCCAGTGCGGTGGCTTCTTTTAGCAGCTCATCGAACTCGGCAATGGGCCGGCCTTGCTGGTAGTAGGCCAGTTGCAGCCTTTTGAGCATGGCCACCCCAAGACCGCCCAGGGCCTCGGCAGCCATCATGGCAGCGATGGGCGGATCGGAGTCCAGGCGCACCTCGGTGCTTTCCAGCACGTTTTGCAAATAGGCCGGGGAGAAGATTTGTTTGCTGTAGGCGGTGATGCGCTCTTCATGGGGGCGCACAAAGTCGCGCCACTGCGGTGAGGTCAGCTTGCTGTCCGGCCCCGATACCAGGCCGTAGCCATGGGCGTTGATGGCAAGGCCCTCTATCTCGCTGGCGGCCGACACCATGGGGGCGGCGCCATAGCACCAGCCGCAGAAGGGGTCGTAAAGGTAATGCAGGGTTGCGGTGTTCATTTGGCACCTCCTTTGGAGTGAGTAATCGCCATCAGGCGGTTACCCATACGCACGCCCCAGTCCACCATGCGTTGGCCCTCGGTCAGCTGCTGCTGTTGCCACTGGGCCAGGGCCGGTTCAAGGGCGCTGTGATTTTGAAGAGCCCGGGCTAAAGCCAGGGCATTGGCGGCAGCTTTGGCGGTGCTGCCGGCGGTATGAGGGCGGGGAATAAAGGCGGCATCGCCCAGCAGCAAGGCCCGGCCAAAGACCATGCGCGGCACTTTCAGGTCCAAAATGGCTTGCACGAAGAGGTCGTCGGTCAGGCGCACCAGTTCTTTAAAAGCGGGGTTGAGCTGGGTGTCGGCCAAGGCGCGAAAACGGCTCTCTTCACTGGCGGCCAGCAGGCCAGGCGGCACCGAATGGCCCCGGCGAACACCGTTTTTGTCGGTAAGGGCCGCCTCAAGCGCTTCGCCTTCGGCCTTGATGTACCAAAGCCAGTTGTTGCGTCTAAGGCCTGGGGTTAGCTCGCTGTGGCTGCCGGGAACCTTGTACTGGAGCATCAACGACTCGGGGTTTTGCTGGAACACAAAATCATCGCCAAGGGCCTTGACGACAGAATCCGGCAAGCGGTGCTCGTCTACCAAGCCGCGCCACACCAGATAACCGGCGTATTGTGGCGCCAGCCCCGGCAGCAGCTGGCTGCGCACTGCCGAGCCGGGGCCGTCGGCGCCAATCAGCAGGTCGCCTGTGGCCTCGCGCCCATCGCTAAAGAAAGCCCTGACGCCGTGCTCGTCTTGCTCAAAGTGGCTGAGCTCGGCGCCCTGGTGGTAATGGGCGCTGTCCAGCGCACCCTTGAGATAGCCATACAGCAGGTTCCAGGACGTTTGCATCTGGGGCTGGCGAGCGTTACCTATCATCAGCCCTGATGCGTCCAGATATTGGCGGCCCGGCGCCGTTACCCCCAACTCGCCGCTGGGGCGGATGCTTGAGAAAACAAAGGCTTCTACCACTTCCGGCTGCAGGACTATGCCACCACCACGGCTGTCCAGTTCAGACTCGGAGCGCTCAAACACCTCAACTTGCCAGCCGATGGCTGTTAATGCGTTGGCGGTAAAAAGGCCGGCCAGTGAACCGCCGATGATGATGGCTTTCATGTCAGGCTCCCTTTACCGCAATCGGGGCTGATGCTGAGACTTTCAGGAACACCAGCAGGGCGATAACCGGCATGGCAGCCCCGGCCAGGGCAACCCCGGTCCAACCGGCATGTTCATAAAGGCTGCCGGCCACCGAGGAGCCCACGGCGCCGCCGATAAAGATGCTGGTCATGTAAAGGGCGTTGAGGCGGCCACGGCTGGCCGGATCTAGGGCGTAGACGGCCCGTTGGCCCAGCACCATGTTCATCTGCACCGCAAAGTCCAGCAGCACCCCGGTGATGGCCAGGGCCACCACGCCAAAGGACAGATGCAGTTGCAGCGCCACGAGGCCCGGTACAAAGGCCACCACAGCCAGCAGCTTGGCAAAGTGCGACAAGCGCTGGGTGTGGCCGGCATCGGCCAGACGCCCGGCAATGGGAGCCGCGATGGCGCCCATGGCGCCCACCAGGGCAAAGACGGCAATTTGCGCTTGGCTCAGGCCGTACTCGCGGGCCAAGGCGATGGGTGAGGCGGTCCAGAACAGGCTGAAGGCGGCAAACATCAGCGCCTGGTACAAGGCGCGCTGGCGCAGTACCGGGTGGCGCTGAAAAAGATGCCACAAGGAGGCCAGCAGGGCGCCGTAGCTGGCGCTATGGCTTGGTTTGCGCTGCGGCATAAAGAGTGCCACGGCGATGGCTACCACCACCATCACCCCGGCCGCCACCATAAATACGGCGCGCCAGCCAAAGAAATTGGCCACCAGGCTGGATGCGGGCCTGGCCAGCAAAATGCCCAGCAGCAGGCCGCTCATGATACTGCCGACCACCCGGCCACGGCTTTCCTCACTGGTGAGGTGGGCGGCCAGGGGAATGATCATCTGCACCGCGACCGAGCTCAGGCCAATCAGCACCGAGGTCAACAACAAGGTGCTGGGATGGGCGGCAAAGGCGGTGCCTAAAAGGCTTGCAAAACTTACCGCCAGGGTGGCGAGGATAAGCTTGCGGTTCTCCACCAAATCGGCCAGCGGCACCAGGAAGAACAGGCCCACGGCGTAGCCGATTTGGGTTAATGACACCACCAGGCTGGCGGTGCTGTTAGTGAGGTTGGCATCGGGCGCCATCAGCTCGATGATCGGCTGGGCGTAGTAAATGTTGGCGACGATGGCGCCACAACAAAACGCGAACAGCGCAATAAGGCCGCGGCTCATGGTTTGGGATGGGGTGCTCATGGGATTACTCCTGTGCCCAAGCGGGATAGTCGATGTAGCCTGTGGCGTCGCCGCCAAAGAAGGTGGCGCTGTCACCGGCGTTCAGAGCCAGGCCGTCAAACAGGCGGCGCGGCAGATCCGGGTTAGCAATAAAAGGTCGGCCAAAGGCGATGATGTCGGCGCGGCCATCGGCCAGGGCCTGCTCGGCGCTTTTCGCGTCATAACCGCCAGCCAGCATCAGCACGCCACGGTAGTCCTGGCGCAGCTGATGGATGATGGCGTCCCAGCGCGGGTCGATGTTGTCGTCACGTACCGTGCCCACCATCACCGGCTCAACCAGGTGCAGGTAAGCCAGGGATTTGTCGTTCAGGGCGCGGGCGATGTAGCCGAAGGTTTGTTCGGGGGTGTCGTCGCCCATACCCATAAAGCGGCCCATGGGGGTCAGGCGCACCGCCACTTTGCCCGGGCCCAGCAACTCGACCAGGGCATCAACAATCTCCAGCAGCAGGCGGGCGCGGTTTTCAATGCTGCCGCCGTATTGGTCGTCCCTTAGGTTGGAGGCGCTGTTGATGAACTGGTCCAGCAAGTAACCGTTACCGGCGTGGATCTCCACCCCGTCCATGCCGGCGGCCATGGCATTAAGGGCGGCCTGGCGGTAATCGGCAACAATGGCGTCGATACCGCTGATACTCAGCGCTTCTGGCACCGGCACATCAGCCCAAATGCCTTCGCCGTTGGCATCGGTAATAAAGGTTTTACCGGGCGCGGCTTGGGCGCTGGGGGCCACCGGCGGGCGGCCACCGGGTTGGAACTGCGGGTGCGACACCCGGCCAACGTGCCAAAGCTGCATGAAAATACGGCCATGGGCTTGATGGACAGCCTCGCTTACCTTGGCCCAGCCATCAATCTGTACCTTGGTATGAATTCCGGGGGTCCAGGCATAACCCTGGCCTTGTTGGGAGATCTGGGTGGCCTCGGTGATGATCAGTGCCGCGCTGGCGCGCTGACGGTAGTACTCCACGTTCATGGCGGTGGGTACGTTACCCGGCTGGCCAGCCCGCGAGCGAGTCAAAGGGGCCATGGCGACCCGGTGGGGCAGCGTCAGGGTACCTACGTTGATGGGTTGCTTAAGTTGTGCGGTCATAGCGAAGTCCTCAAAAAGGGCAGTCAGGGTTAAAGGGGAGAGCGGGTAATGGCGCGGCGAAACACGCTGATCGGCTGCGCGCCGGTGACCCGGTGGCCGTCGATATCAACGAGCGGCACCTTGTCGATACTTGGCTTTCGGCTTTCAGCCAGCAGTACGCGAAGTTCACTAAGCCCTTGGGCTTTGTTAAGGGCGTTGAGGCAGGCCTTTGCGTCAAGCCCCACGCTGGCGGCGATGTCGGCCAGCACTTGGTGCTTGCCAATATCCAGGCCCAGGTGGAAATAACCGTGGTAAATGGCCTCCACCAATGCCGAGGTTTTGGCCGGGGCAGATTGCTGGGTTTGCCACACCAAAAGGTGCGCGGCGAGGGTTTGGGGCACGGTGCTGATGCGGTCAAAGCGAAATTCCAGGCCTTGCTCTTGGCCTGCGGCACTGACCTGGGCGTCCAGCAATTGGGCGCGGGCCCAGCTGCCGGCCTTGGCGGTGCAGTAATAGCGCCGCTCTATGCCTTGGGGTTGGATGCTGGGGTTTTGCAAAAAAGGCCGGTAATGAAGCTGTGCTTGCTGCAAGGCACCGGCTTCGTCAAGGGCCTGGTGCAGGCGGTGCTCGGCAATCCAGCACCAGGGACTGGTAAAGTCGCCAAAGACTTCAATGGATAAAGGGCGCATCGCAGGCTCACTCCGGGGTTGTCGGGATGGGCCTAAGGTAGGTGTTGCGCCTTTTGCTGAGAATCGGGCGGGCGGGCAAGGTTGCTTTGCATAAAAGGCAAAGCCATTGCCGCCACTGGCTTTGGGGCGAGGTTAGGCGTCTTCGAGGATGCCGGAAATAAACTCGATAAAGGCCTTAACGCGCTTTGACCCCCGATGATTGGGCAGATAAAGGGCGCTGATGGCGGCGCTGGCGTTGTTGGGATTAACGGTAAAATCGTGAAAAAGCTGGGTCAGCAGGCCGCTTTCAACGTCGTTATAAGCCAGCCAGTCGGGCAGCAGCGCCACCCCGTAGCCGGAGCGAGCCAGCTCTTGCAGCACTTCGATATTGTTGCTTTTGGTGCGGCCCTGCACCGGAATGCGCCATTGCTGGCCATCCTTTTCAAAGGTCCACACCTGGTTGGCGGCGCCGTAGTTAAAACGCAGGCATTCATGGCTGCTAAGGGCCTGTGGCTCTTGCGGCTCGCCGCAGCGCTCTAGGTATTCGGAGCTTGCCACCACCAGCCGTTTGAAGTGTCCTACCGGGCGGCTTATCACCTCTTCCATGGGCGCCGGGGAGCCCAGGCGGATGGATAAATCCACCCGTTCGGCAAAAAGATCAACAATCTCGTCAGTCAGGGTGATATCCAGCTCCAGGCGCGGGTAGCGGGCCAAAAAGCGGCCTAGATGGGGGGCGATAATGGCGCGGCCAAAGGCGGAGGGCACCGAAACCCGCAATGGCCCAGAAGGCTCTTCCTGGCTGTCTTTGATGGCGGTGTCGGCTTCTACCACGCTGTCGAGAATGTGGCGGGCACTGAGGTAATAGGCCATGCCGGCTTCCGATACGGTCACCTGGCGGGTGGAGCGATTGAGCAGCACGGTGCCGAGCTCTGCCTCCAGGGCGTCTACCATCCGCGATACCGACGAGGTGGCGATATCCAATTTGCGGGCGGCGGCCGAGAAGCCTTTGGCGTCAACGGTCTCAACAAACATGCGCATGGCAAGCAGCTTATCCATGGCTTTCCTTGGCAAAAGCACAGGCTGCCATGGTAGCAGTATTGTTAGGGCGATATTCACATCATATTGAAATCACACTGTTAACTTAGGGTTGGTGTGATTTGCAGGGAGAGCCGGATGAAACCATTAGTGTGGATGATGCCGCTGGTGTTGGCGGCCTGTGCGCTTAACCCAAAGCCGCAACCGGTCACGGTGGACGGCTTTGCCAAGGCCCGATTTGGCGACACCCTGTCCACCTTGAAAAAGGCAGTGGGCAAACCCCTTTACGGCGGTAGCGATAGCGCCGCCCAGTGCCAGATGCTGTTTGAAAACCCCGACGCCAGCCAGCAATTTGGCCTGGCCTTTATGGTGGAAAACGGCCGCTTTGTGCGCCTGGATGTGGACAGCCCCGGCTACCTGAGCCCCGGCGGCATCAAGGTGGGCGACCCCCTTGCCAAGGCCGAGCAGGTATTTGCTGGCCGCAGTGAAACCCTGCCCCATAAATACCAGGCTGGCGCCCAACTGCTGGTGGTGAGCGACCCTGCCTGGCAAGGCAAAAAGCTGGTGTTTGAGGCCGGCGCCGATGGTCTGGTGCGCAGCTGGCGCTTAGGCGTGATGCCGGCGGTGCTGTATATGGAGCGCTGCGGCTAAGGGGCCAGCACAACCCGGCCAAAGCGGGCGCCGCTATCCAAAGGGGTAATGGCGGTGATGGCATCGAGGCGGTACTCACGTGTCGCCTCGCCGTTTTGCAGGGTTAAAAACTCTTCGCCCCCTTGCACCCGGGTAGTGAGGGCCTTGGCCTCAAACGTCTGGCCCGAGGCCAGCTCCACCTGCAGCCGGTAGCCAAAGAGGCAGGCGATTTCCAGGTAGTCGTAAAGGTCGCAACGGATGGGCTGGTAGGGGGGCTTCAAGGTTTAGACCTCCAAGACGAAGTGGTCCGCCGGGCGATGCCAGGTTTTCACCGCTTCTGCCAGCACGAACATCCACAGCGCCAGCAGTATCAGTTGTAGCACCATATCCAGCACGGCGAGGCTCTCGCCAAGGGGCAGGTAGCCAAGCGCCGCCATAACAAGCTCCCCAAGCATTTTTTCCATAAACACCAACAGCCCCAGGGCCAGCCAGTGCTGTCTGCCCACCTTAAAGCCTTGGCGAAGCCCGGCTACCCCGTTTATCGCCACCAGCGGCAGCACCGGGTAAAAAGCGCCGAGCAGGGCATAGGCCAGCCATTTGGCGAGGTTGATGGCAAAACTTGGCGAGGTTATCTCGGCGAAAAGCCCGGTAGCCAGCAGCGGCACTTGCATCACCAGCAAGGTAGCGAAGGTTAGCGCCACGCTGGCAAGGCCCAGCAGCAGGGCGCGCCCGGCAAGGCTGGGCAGCGGCTGGTCTTTTGCGGATAGCGCAAAACGCAGGCATTGCAGGCAATAGATCAGAGTCACCACCAGGCCTGCCACCCGGGCAGCAACGGCAAGGGCCGCTGTGGTGGCAGCCAGGGCCAGCAGCACTTGCACCAACCCCAGAGCCCCTAATTGATAGCGCTGGGATCGCGCCAATAAAAAAGGCGTGACACAGCCGCGCTGCACTATGGCCCACAGTGCCATGGTCAGTCGGTAATGAGGGTGGTGAGCAGTGTGGCCAGCTTTTGGGGCTGCTCCAGAGGCAGCATATGGCCGCTGTCTGAAACCTCTTCAAAGTGGCTATGGCCGATGCGCTGGTGCATTACCTTGAGGGCTTCAACAGAAGCCATACGGTCATCGCTGCTGGCAATGATGTTGATGGGGAAGGGGGCCTTGGCCAGCGCTGGGCGCAAGTCGGGGCGGTTGGAGGCGGCCATCATGTGATAGCGCACCACCGAGCCGCCCAAATCTTGCTCCATCTCACGGATGGTGGCCTTGGCCTCGACGGCCAACGGGCTTTTGTCGCCCACCATCATCGCCAAGCGCGCCTCAGACATGGGCTTGAACTGACCCCGCTCCAGGCTTTTGATGATCTGGGCCCGCTGGGCCTCTTCCTGGGGGCTAAGGCCGGCGGCATCAAAACCAATCAGGGTCAGTGAGGCCACCTGCGCCGGGTTATCCAGGGCAAAACGGCTGGCAATGTAACCGCCCATGGAAAAGCCCAGCAGATGCACCTTGTCGCCCTCGGCGCCGTAGTCGGCCAAGGACAGCATCTGCTCCAGGGTCTCGGCCCATTGCAGCGGTACATAACGCCTGTCGTCGATGCTCATCAGCCGCCAAAGGGGCAGGAAGACGCGCTCATCACACTGGGTGCCGGGAAAGAACAACAGGGGTAAGGTCATGGATTGGAACCGCAAAAAACAGGTGGCCGATTAGTAACATAGCCGGGCTGTAAGTGCCAGGCCAAGGGCGCTGGCGCCCGGCAGCGGGCATAAAAAAGGCCGCAGCGCGGCCCATTTATCAGTTGCCGTTATAAAGGCAACCAGAGGTGCAGGTTTCCCGTACCCAAATCGCAGAAAGCAGCGGCAGTTTGGGGGCGAGCTGGTCCCAAATCCATTTGGCCAGTACTTCTGAGGTGGGGTTTTCCAGGCCTTCAATCTCGTTGAGATAGCAGTGGTCGAGCTGGTCAATCAGCGGTTTGACCACGGCTTTGAGGTCGGCAAAGTCCATCACCCAGCCGGTGTAAGGGTCCACTTCGCCGGTTACTTCCACCCGCACCCCGAAGGTGTGGCCGTGGAGGTTGCCGCACTTGTGGCCGGCCGGTACGTGGGGCAGGCGGTGGGCGGAGTCGAAGGAAAAGTCTTTGTACAGCGTCTGTTTCATAACATCTCACGGGTCAGGTAAGGCAGGGGATCTTCCAGGTGGTTTTCGCGGAAGGCTTCCAGCCTTTCCTGACAGGCGCCACAGCGGCCACAAGCCGCCTCGCCGCCCTGGTAGCAGGTCCAGGTATTCTCGTAACTGAGCCCCATCTTCAGGCCGTCGGTGAGGATCTCACCTTTGGTGGCCAGCAGGTAGGGGGTTTCGATGCTCACCGGCTCGTAGTTGGCCACTTGCGATACGGCGTTCATGGCGTTGACGAACTCGGGGCGGCAGTCGGGGTAGATGGCGTGGTCGCCGCCATGGGCACCGTAGTAGACCTTGTCGGCGCCAATGCTCACCGCCTTGCCGATGGCCAAGGAGAGCAAAATCATGTTGCGGTTGGGCACCACGGTTTGCTTCATGTTGTCCTCATGATAGTGGCCTTCTGGCATGGCGATATCCGAGGTCAGCGCCGAGTTGGCAATCAGGCTCTGAATGGCGCTGATGTCCACTACCTCATGGGCAATGCCGAGCGCGGCGGTCACCTTGGCGGCCACTTGCAGCTCCTTCACATGGCGCTGGCCATAATTGAACGACAACGCATGGACTTCATGCCCGTCGTTAATGGCCTTGTGCAGCAATGTGAACGAATCCATGCCGCCGGAATAGATGACTACAACTTTGCTCATGACGCCTCACCTCGGTTGGGGCCAGCATTTTATGGTAGCATCCGCCCCCTCTCAACCTTGAGGCACAAAAGATGCGCTATCCGGTCAATGAAATTTTCGAAACCTTGCAAGGTGAAGGCCGTTTTACCGGGATGCCGGCCATCTTTGTGCGTCTGCAAGGCTGCCCTGTGGGGTGCAGTTGGTGCGATACCAAACACACCTGGGAGCAAAACAGCGAAGACGAGCGCCCGCTGGGCGACATTCTGGTGAAAACCGCTGCCACCAGCTGCTGGGCCTGGGCGACACCCGAGGCGATGCTGGCCACCTTTGCCGAGCGCGGCTTTAACGCCAAACTGGTGGTTATTACCGGCGGCGAGCCCTGCATGTTTGACTTGGTGCCGCTTTGCGAGGCGCTGCACAGCGCCGGCTACAGCACCCAAATCGAGACCTCCGGCACCTTTGAAATCAACGTGCCTCAAGAGACTGTCATCACCCTGTCGCCAAAAGTGGGTATGAAAGGAGGCTACGCCATCCTCGATTCGGCCCTGGAGCGGGCCGATGATATCAAGCACCCGGTAGCCCGGGAGCGCGACATCGAGGAATTGGACGCCCTTTTGGCCCGCTGCAGCAGCGACAAACCGGTGTATTTGCAGCCGGTAAGCCAAGGGAAACGGGCCACAAAGCTTTGTATAACGACTTGTATCAAAAGGAATTGGCGCTTGTCGGTTCAGTTACACAAGTACCTTGGCATAGAATAAGCTAGCTAAATTACCTCCCGCCAGGAAGCGCCTATGATCAATGCCTATGTGCGCAACGGCCAGATGCTGGACGTACAAGAACTTTCCATCGAGGACCGTCTCCCTGCCCACACCCTGTGGCTGGACGTGTTCAAACCCACCGACGAAGAGCGTCAGTGGATGTCGACCTATTTCCAGGAAGAAGTACCGGAAGAGGACGACATCAACGAAATCGAGGCTTCGGCCCGTTTCTACTCCGACAAAGACGGCCTGCATATCGTCTCTTTGTTCCCGCACCGGGTCGGCAAAGAGCTGCGCGGTGTCAACGTGTCCTTCACCCTGCGTGACAACCTGCTCATTACCCTGCGCGAAGAAGACCTGGGGTTGATGCGGCTGTTTCGGGCCTACCTGCGCCAAAACAAGCTGGAAGCCACCGATCCGGCCTCCTTGCTGGTGGAAATGCTAATCCTCAAGGTGGAATACCTCTCTGACCTCCTCGAAGACGTCTACACCGTACTGGAACAGACCGGCCAAGAGGTCTTCGAAGCGGAAGAGCTGGACGAGATCTTAAAGAACATCACGGTGCAGGAAGACATCAACGGCAAAATTCGTTTGAGTCTTTTGGATACCCAGCGCTCTTTGCGCTTTCTTACCCGCAACCAGCGGGGCCGGTTGGATGAAGAAAACCGAAAAGAAATCAAAGATATGCTGCAGGATATCGAGTCCCTGCTGCCCCATACCCAGTTTTTGTTCGACAAAATCAACTTCCTGCTGGACGCGGCCATGGGCTTTACCAGCCTCAAGCAGAACAAGATCATCAAGATCTTCTCGGTTGCCGCCGTGGTGTTCCTGCCGCCCACCGTGATTGCCTCGGCCTACGGCATGAACTTTGACATCATGCCCGAGCTGCACTGGCACTACGGCTACCCCCTGGCCATTGCCCTGATGTTCGCCTCCGCTGCCGGCACCTACTTTTTCTTTAAGCGAAAAGGCTGGCTCTAAGCGAAAAAAGCCCGGCGACGCCGGGTTTTTTATTGCTTTTTCAGGGTATTGTCGCGTTAAGGGTTTTGAGGCAAGGTGGTTAAAAAAGGAAAATGCCATGCACCTTGAGACCCCACGCCTGACCTTAAGCCCGCTAACTGCAGCCGACCGGGATTTTTACTTTGCCATTGAGCGCGAACCCTCGGTGATGGCCTTTGTTGCCGATAACCGCAGCGACGCCGACATCGATGCCATGTTCCAAAGTGCCTGCCGCCCCTGGCAAAAAGAGAGCGAGCACTGGCTGAGCCTGGTGGTACGAGAAAAGGAAAGTGGCGCGCCCATCGGTATTCACGGCTTTCGCGCCACCTGGGCGCACCGCCAGGCAGAGCTGGGCTTTTTGTTTATGCCGGCCTTTCAGGGTAAGGGCTACGCCAAGGAGGCCACCCAGGCGGTTATCGCCCTTGCCAAAGAGCTAGGCTTTCACAAGCTCACCGCTGTGGTGACTTCGGGCAATGAGCCATCAGCCAAGCTTTTGGAGAAAAACGGCTTTGCGCGGGAAGGAGTGCTTAAAGAGCACTTTTTATTGCGCGGTAAGTGGCATGACGACTGGCACTACGGCCTGCTGCTTGGCCAATAAAAAAGGCCCCAAAGGGCCTTTTTCTTTCAACGCGCAGTTACTGGGACAGTTCCTGCTCGGTGAATACATCGGCAAACAGCGGCGAGGTCAGGTAACGCTCGGCGGCAGAGGGCAAAATCACCACAATCTTCTTACCGGCAAACTCCGGGCTCTCGGCCAGGCGCTTGGCAGCCACAACAGCGGCGCCGGAAGAGATACCGGCCAGGATGCCTTCTTCTTTCATCAGGCGATGGGCCATGGCCATGGCGTCATCGTTGGAGACCTGCTCCACCCGGTCAATCAGCTCAAGAGCGAGGTTGGCGGGGATAAAGCCAGCGCCGATGCCCTGAATTTTGTGCGGGCCGGGTTTGAGCTCTTCACCGGCCAGTTTTTGGCTGATAACCGGGGAGTCGGTCGGCTCGACAGCTACCGTCGTAATGGCTTTGCCCTTGGCGTTTTTAATGTAGCGGGACACGCCGGTGAGGGTGCCGCCGGTACCGACGCCGGCAATAAACACATCCACTTCACCGTTGGTGGCGTCCCAAATCTCGGGGCCGGTGGTTTTTTCGTGGATGGCGGGGTTGGCCGGGTTCTCGAACTGCTGGAGCAGCACATATTTGCTGGGCTCGGCGTCACGAATGGCGTTGGCCTTTTCGATGGCGCCTTTCATGCCTTTGGCCGCTTCGGTCAGCACCAGTTTGGCGCCCAGGGCCTTGAGCAGCTTACGGCGCTCCAGGCTCATGGACTCGGGCATGGTCAGGGTAATGGGAATACCGCGGGCCGCGGCCACGAAGGCCAGGGCAATGCCGGTGTTGCCGGAGGTAGGCTCGATAATTTCTTTACCCGGGCCCAGCAGGCCTTTTTGCTCGGCATCGTCAATCATGGCGGCGCCGATCCGGTCTTTGACCGAGAAGCTGGGGTTGCGAGATTCTACCTTGGCGTAGACTTCGCCACCGGTTACGCGGTTCAGTTTGACCAGGGGGGAATTGCCAATGGTCTGGGAATTGTCTTTAAATACTTGGCTCATAACGAAAACTGCCTCACTGAGGGTTTTGACACAAGGTAGCGGTAGCGCCACCGGGTGTTAAGGATTTTCTGGTTATAAGGATATAAATAGATGAATAAACACGATCCTGATTACCAATCGGCCTTGTCTGCCTGGCGTGAAGGCAAGGAAACCCGGGCCATTATTACGCCTTTCGCCTTCAAGGTAGACGATACCCTCTTGGGCCACCCCCTTGGCAAGCCCTGGCGACGGGCCATGGCCATGGCAGTTGACCTGCTGCTGGTGGCCATGCTGAGCCAGGTTTCAAGCCTGCTTGTCGCGCTGGTGGCGGCGGTGGGCATCTGGCAGCTGGCCAAACGCCACGACCAGGTTATTCACCCCTGGGCCCGGCGTTGGCTGCGTATTCTGGCGGTGCTGGTGGCCTTTGTGGTGGTGATTGTGCTGGCCGATAGCGTCAGCGACCGGGTCAAAGGCAAAGGCGGGAGCAGCAGCACTGAAGAGCACTCGGTGGTGACGGTGGGCGCCCTAGGCGCCGTGGGGGTGGCCACCGCCTTGTGTAAAGACACCGCTTGCCTCGATAAAAGAGTGCCAGCCCTTAAAACGGTGCTCGATGCCAACTTCCCCGGTGAGCTGGAATCGCGCCAGGAGCTGGCCGACAACATCTTTGACGACATGGATTTTCTGACGGCCGAGCAAAAGGCGGCCTACAAAGCGCAAATCATGGACGGCGCTAGAGCGCTCCAGCAGCAACACAAGGAAGAGCTTGAGGCTGCCCAAACCGCCAAGGAAAATGAGCAAGCCGACAAACCCAAAAGTTACGGCTATTCGCTGCTGAGCTGGGCCAAGGGCATCATTGCCGACCTTGGCCTCGGGCTCAGTTGGGGCGCGCTCTATTTCACCCTCTTTACCGCCGTGTGGCGCGGCCGCACCCCGGGTAAAAAGCTGCTGGGCTTGAGGGTCGTGCGCCTTAACGGCGAGCCCTTGACCCTGTGGGCCTCTTTTGGCCGCTACGGCGGCTATGGCGCCGGCCTTGCCACAGGGCTATTGGGGTTTATGCAAGTGCTTTGGGACAACAACCGCCAGTGTATTCAGGATAAAATCGGCGAAACGGTAGTGATTTGGGATACAACGGCGATCCGCTATACTGGGCCGCTATTAGATAACGCCAGTGAGCAGCAAGAGGAAAAGGCGTGAGCGAAATTGTCATCAGCGGCACCGGGCTCTACACCCCGCCCAATGCCATCAGCAACGAAGAGCTGGTCAAAGCCTTTAACCAGTACGTCGACAACTTTAACGAAGAAAACGTCGCCGCCATTGAAGCCGGGCAACTGCAGGGCTTGGCCCATTCCAGCGTTGAATTTATCAATAAGGCCTCCGGCATCAAGAGCCGTTATGTGGTCAGCAAGGACGGTATCCTCGACCCGGAAGTGATGATGCCCCTTATCCCCGAGCGCAGTAACGACCAGCCCTCGGTGATGGTGGAAATGGCCATGCACGCCGCCGATCAGGCCCTTAAAGCCGCCGGCCGCGAGCCTGAGGAAGTGGATCTCATCATCTGCGCCGCCTCCAACACTCAGCGCGCTTACCCTGCGATGTCGGTGGAGCTGCAGCACTTTATCGGTGCCAAGGGCTTTGCCTTTGACATGAACGTGGCCTGCTCTTCTGCCACTTTCGGCATTGCCACCGCCGCCGGCCTGTTGCGCTCCGGCAACGCCAAGGTGGCGCTGGTGGTTAACCCCGAGATTTGCTCCGGGCACCTTAACTTTCGTGACCGCGACAGCCACTTTATTTTCGGCGACGCCTGCACCGCCATCGTGCTTGAGCGCAGCGAAGACGCGGTTAGCGCCGAGCAGTGGGCCGTGGTGGGCGAGAAGCTGGTCACCGAGTTTTCCAACAACATCCGCAACAACTTCGGCTTTTTGAACCGCACCGCCCCCGAATACCAGTTCGACCGCGACAAGCTGTTCGTGCAGGAAGGGCGCAAGGTGTTCAAGGAAGTGGTGCCCATGGTCAGCGACCTTATCAGCGGCGAGCTGGCCCGCCAGGACCTGACGCCTAATCGGCTCTGGCTGCACCAGGCCAACATCAACATGAACCTTTTTATTGCCCGTAAAGTGCTGGGCCGCGATGCCGACGAAATCGAGGCGCCGGTGATTCTCGATGAATACGCCAACACCTCCAGCGCCGGCTCCATCATCGCCTTTCACAAGCACCGCAGCGATCTGGGTAGCGGCGATGTGGGCATTATCTGCTCCTTCGGTGCTGGCTATTCCGCCGGTTGCATCACGGTCCGGAAAAAATAACCCCGGCCGTGCCATAAAAGGGCCCATCAGGGCCCTTTTTTATGGCCCAATATAACCTTGGCAACATGTCGTACACATTTTGCAAAACAATAAAATACTTGCCCTGTATAAGCAGTCAGGGCCTTCGGCTATAACAGCCGCATTACATATTGTCGGCGCTGGAAAATCAGGGAAGCTTGCATGAAAAGAGTTGCGATTGGGTGCTTATTGCCCTTGGCGGTGTTGGTGGTGGCGATAGCGGGATTCGTCGGTTTGATGATGACCAAAAAGCCGCCGCAAAAAGCGGAGGAAGCAAGGGCCCCGGTGATGATCTCGGTGGTCACCGCCAAAGAGTCGCCGGTGCACTACCAAATCGAATCTCAAGGCACGGTGCAGCCGAAAACCCAAACCTCCCTGGTGGCGGAAGTGGGCGGCCGGGTGGTGTCGGTCTCTGACCAGTTCCGCTCCGGCTCCATGGTGCAAAAGGGCGAGCTGTTGGCTCAGATTGACCCTGCCGATTACCAAACCGCCCTGAGCGCCGCCGAGGCCGACCTGGCCCAGGCCATTGCCGCTTACGAGCAGGAAAAGGCCCAGGGCCGGGTGGCAGCCCAAGAATGGCGCAGTGTTTCCCCGGATAAAGTCACCGACATCGCGCTGCGTAAACCCCAGCTCGCCAGCGCCGAGGCCCTGGTGCAATCGCAAAAAGCCCGCCTTGAAGAAGCCAAGCGCAACCTGCAACGCACCGAAATTCGCGCCCCTTATGACGGCCTGGTGCGCCAGCGCAATATCGCCCTTGGTCAATACGTTACCCTGGGCACCCAGCTTGGCATGATTGACGACACCGCCGTGGCCGAAGTGCGGCTGCCGGTATCTGACGAAGAGCTGTCCTGGCTGGGCCTGAGCGATGGCGACCGCAGCGGCATTACCATTTCCCTTGCCAACACCGTGGCCGGCCAAACCCACCACTGGGACGCCGAACTGGTGCAAGGCTCCGGGGTGCTGGATGCCCAGTCTAGGATGAGCTTTGTCATCGCCGAGGTGCGCGACCCTTACTCGCGGCTCAAGGCCGGTGGCCATTGGCTCAAGTACGGCACCTTTGTCAGCGCCCAGATGCGCTCCGGTAAAGAGCGCCCCTTGATTGTGCTACCCAAAGAAGCGGTGCGGGGCGATGAAGTGGTGCTGGTCGATAACGACAACCACATCCGCCGCCTTAAAGTGCAGGTGGATCGCACCGACACCCAGAACGCCTATATCTCCAGCGGCCTGCAAGACGGTGACCGGGTATCCCTAACCTCCCTTAGCAACGTGGTGGACGGCACCCTGGTGGCCATCGCCCCTGAGCCGCCCAAGGCCGAGCACCAAACGCAACTGGCGGTGAGTGAAAAATGAGCGAAAAACAAAAAGGCGTTATTGCCTGGTTTACGCACAACACCGTTGCCGCCAACCTGCTGATGGCGGTGATCATCATCGGCGGTATTGTTAGCGCCTTGCTTATCCGCAAAGAGGTGTTTCCGCAGCTGGATCTGCCCTATATCTCCATCCAGGTGCCGTACCCCGGCGCCGCCCCCCAGGAAGTGGAAGAGGGCATCGTGCTCAAGGTGGAAGAGGCCATCGAGAACATCGAGGGCATCAAGGAAGTGAAATCCACCGCCAGTGAGGGTAACGCCTCCATTCAGGTGGAAGTGGAGCCTTCTTACAACACCACCGAGGTGCTCAACGAAATTAAAATTCGCGTTGATGCCATTCCCACCATGCCCGAGCAGGCTGAAAAACCGGTTATCTACGAAATTCGCCCCGAGCAGGAGGTGATCTGGGTACAGGTTTACGGGGATCTCACCGAGCGCGGCTTCAAGGAATACGCCAAATCCATCGCCGACGACCTCAAAGACTTGCCGGGCATTACCCGCGCCGACGTGCAAGGCTCGCGCAATTACGAGGTGGGCATTGAGGTATCTGAAGACAAGCTGCGCAAATACGGCCTGACCCTGGACGAAGTGGCAAGAGCGGTGCGCAACAGCTCGGTGGATATGCCTGGCGGCTCCATTAAATCGGCAACCGGCGATATCCTGCTGCGCGCCAAAGGCAAAGCCTACCGCGGTTACCAGTTCGACAAAATCACCCTTTTGACCCGCAATGACGGCACCCGGGTGCTGGTGAACGACGTAGCCAAGGTGATTGACGGCTTTGTGGAGCAAGACAGCTTTGCCCGCTTTAACGGTAAACCCGGGGTCTCTATCGGTGTGGTAGCGGTAGGGGACCAGGACGCGCTGAAAATCGCCGAAGCGGTAAAAAAATACGTCGCCGACAAGAAAAAGAACCTGCCGGCTGGGGTGCAGCTCGACTACTGGGGCGACAGCTCCAAGTTCTTGTCTGACCGCCTGGACATGATGCTTAGCAACATGGTGATGGGCGGTATCCTGGTGTTCTTGGTGCTGAGCCTCTTTTTGCAGGTGCGGCTGGCGTTTTGGGTGATGATGGGCATTCCGGTGTGCTTCCTTGGCACCTTGCTGATGATGCACCTGCCGATGTTTGACATCACCATCAACATGATGAGTCTCTTTGGCTTTATTTTGGTGCTGGGCATCGTGGTGGACGACGCCATCGTTATTGGCGAGAGCGTGCACTCGGAGATAGAAGAGCGCGGCGCCGGGGTGGATAACGTGATCCGCGGCGCCCAAAAGGTAGCGGTGCCGGCCACCTTCGGGGTACTGACTACGGTGGCGGCCTTTGCCCCCATGCTGATGGTCACCGGCTTTATGGGCGCCATTTTCGAGGCCATCGGCGTGGTGGTGATCCTCTGTCTGGTGTTCTCCCTGATTGAGTCCAAGTTCATTTTGCCGGCGCACCTTAAACATGTGCGCATCAGCCACGGCGAGAGTAAAAATCCCCTGGTGCGTCTCAAAGCCCGCTTTAACCGCGGCTTTGACAACATGGTGCTCAATTACTATCGCCCGGCCCTTAACTGGTGCCTGCGCTATCGCTACATCACGGTGTCGGTGTTTATCGCCATGATGATCCTGGTGGCCGGGTTAGTGGCGAGCGGCAACGTACGCTTTGTGTTCTTCCCCAATATCCCGTCGGACTTCGTGCAAGGCCGCCTGGAGATGGTAAGCGGCACCGCCTCCACCCAAACCAACCAGACCCTGGAGAAACTCCAAGAGGCCCTGTGGCGGGTGGATGACCGCTTAAAGCGTGAAACCGGCAACCGGGTGGTCAAGCACGTTTACGTGTGGAACCAATCCACCACCGAAGGCCGCTTTGTGGTGGAACTGACCAGCTCCGAGAGCCGCTCTATCGGCACCTTTAAGCTTGCCGACATGTGGCGCCAGGAGATTGGCCAGCTGCCCGGGGTGAAAACCCTCAAGATTAACGCCTCTATCAACGGCGACTCCGGCGGCGGCGCCATTGCCTTTACCATCCGTGGCAAGAACCTTGATGAGCTGAAAGCCGCCACCGGCGAGCTGAAGGCGGCCATGGCCAAGTACGACGGGGTGTTTGATATCGAAGACAGCCTGTCGTCCGGCAACCTCGAGGTGCGCCTTAAAATCAAACCCGCTGCCCAGGCCCTGGGCCTTAGCCTGACCGACCTTGCCCGCCAGGTGCGAGAAGGCTTCTACGGCGCCGAAGTGCAGCGCATTCAGCGTGACGACGAAGAAGTCAAAGTCATGGTGCGCTACCCGCTGGCCGAACGTGAGTCCCTGGCCAACCTAGAGAACATGCGCATTCGCACCAGCGATGGCAGCGAAGTGCCGTTCTCCTATGTGGCCGATGTGGAGCTGGGCGACGGTTACTCGCGGATCTCCCGGGTCGACGGGGTGCGGGCGGTGACGGTCAGCGCTGACGCCGACAAAAACAAGGTGGAGCCGTCCAAGGTGATTGGCGAACTGATGAAAGACGTGGTGCCGGGCCTTAAAGCCAAGTACCCGGGTATTTCGCTGCGCATGTCGGGGGAGGCCCAGGACGAGGCGGACAACAACACCCAACTGCTGCTGGGAGCCCTGCTGGCACTGTTTGTGATTTACGCGCTGCTGGCCATTCCCCTCAACTCCTACCTGCAGCCCTTTATCATCATGTCGGTGATTCCCTTTGGCATCATCGGCGCCATTGTTGGCCACTGGCTGCTGGGTCTGTCGGTGTCGGTATTGTCGCTGTTTGGCATCATTGCCCTGTCGGGGGTGGTGGTGAACGACTCCTTGGTGATGGTGGATTTCGTCAACCAGGCCCGCAAGGAAGGGGTGGCTATTCGCCAGGCGGTGGTGGACTCAGGCATCAAGCGCTTTCGGGCCATTATGCTGACCTCGCTCACCACCTTCCTGGGCTTGGTGCCCATCGTTACCGAGACCAGCCTGCAGGCGCAGATCATCATCCCGATGGCGGTGTCCCTGGCCTTCGGTATCCTCTTTGCCACCGTCATTACCCTGGTGCTGGTGCCGGCCCTCTACCTCATCCTGGAGGACTTTAAAAAGTGGGTCTCGGGGCATCTGCACTGGACCTTCGGCTCGGCCAAGGCCGACGCCGAGCACGGCGGATAAAGCTAAAAAGCCCGGTTTAACCGGGCTTTTTGTTGACACTTTTTTCTGTATTTTCAATCAGGTTTTGGCTTTTAACCCTGTCGTGATCGCCAAAGCCGTGCCATCTTTGTGGTGCTGGATGCACGGCGGCAAAGGAGGGCAGGTGAGCCACGAACGACAAAGCATCTTAAATGGCGTCTTCTACGCCCTGCTTCATCTCGACTCCTTAGAGCCGGTCAAGGCCAACCGCTTTGCCTACAACATCTTCCCAAACTTCAAAGATCGCTACGACGAGGAGCTGCAACACAAGACCCTCGCCGCCATCCGCTGGGCCCTGGCCCAGGACGATATCGACAGCTGCTGCTCCCTCGAAGACGTGCCCTTTGACGGCGCCTTTAAACGCGAATACCTCCATATTGTGCTGGGCCACCTGCTGGACGTGCGGGTATCGGCTTAGGCGCCGCCTGCCCCAAACCTATAAAAACCTAAAGGTTAAAAAGGTTTTGGTTAAATGTTTCTTTTTTGGATAAACACTGCTCCCGCCAACGGGGCCAAGAATAGGCTTTAATCTGGGCATGACTGCGCCGCGCGCGGTTTGCGCATGCCTAAAACCTGGAGCCACTAATGAAACTTGCCCCCCTCGCCATGCTGCTTGCTGCCTGCAGCTATACCGCCGAGGCTGTCGACCTCATCGTGCATAACGCCAAGATCTCTACTTTCGACGGAAAGTCATACAGCGGTTTTTCGGTAACCGATGGCCGGTTTGACACGCTAAGCCGCGATGACGAGGCGTTATTGAAGACCCGCCAAGCCAGCACCCTGGTGATTGATGCCAAAGGGAAGCGGGTGATCCCGGGGATGAACGACTCCCACCTGCACGTGGTGCGGGAAGGGCGCTTTTACAACACCGAGACCCGTTGGGAGGGTGTTGATTCGCTGGAAAAAGGGCTGGCACTTATTCGCCAGAGCGCCAAAAACACCCCGCCAGGGCAATGGGTGCGGGTTGTGGGAGGCTGGAGCCCCCATCAGTTTAAAGAAAAGCGGATGCCAACCGCTGAAGAACTGACCTTGGCGGCCCCTAATACGCCGGTTTTTGTGCTGCACCTGTATTCCGGTGGCGTACTCAATAAAAAAGCCATGGCGGTACTGGGCATAGACAAAAACACCCAGCCCCCCAAGGGCAGTTATTACGAGAAAGACGCCTCGGGCGAGCCCACCGGCAGGCTGGTGGCAGACCCTAACCCCGCCATCTTGTACCAAACCATCGCCGCCTTACCGGCGCTTAGCGAAAAAGAACAACGTAACTCCAGCCAGCATTACTACCGCAAGTTGCTGAGTCTTGGGGTGACCAGCGCCGTGGATGCCGGCGGTGGCGGCCACCTCTTTCCCGACAACTACCAGGCATCGAGCCAGTTGGCCGCCAGTGGCGAGTTGCCGCTGAGGGTGTCTTTCTTTCTCTTCCCTCAGGTGCCCGGTGAAGAGCTTAACCATTTCACCCAATGGATGAGCCGCTACCAGGCCAACCAAAACCAGCACCTGCATATGGACAACGGTTTTGTGGTGGAAGGGGGCGGCGAGTTGCTGGTCTGGAAGGCCTCGGATTATGAAAACTTCCAGGCCGAGCGGCCGGATTTGGGCGAGGGCGCCGAAAAAGAGCTGGAACAAGTGGTCAGGCTGCACCTGTTGCAGGGCTGGCCGTTTCGTATCCATGCCACCTACGACGAGTCCATCACCCGCATGCTGGACCTTTTCGAGAAGATTGATAAAACCCAACAGCTCAGCGCGGTGCGCTGGATAATCGACCACGCCGAAACGGTCAGTGACCACAACCTGGAACGCATCAAAAAACTGGGCGGCGCCATTGCCGTGCAGGGGCGGATGGCCTTTGCCGGTGAAGATTTCCTGGCGCGTTACGGCGAGGCGCAAACCCGCCGCTCGCCACCGCTTAAAAAAATGCTGGCCATGGGCATCCCCGTCGGCCTTGGTACCGACGGCACCCGGGTTTCCAGTTTTAATCCCTGGGCCACCTATTACTGGGCGGTGTCCGGTAAAACCGTTGGCGGGACCGTGCTCTATGGCGAGGAAAACCGCCTTGACCGGTTAACGGCCCTGAAGCTGTTTACCGAGGGCAGCGCCTATCTTTCCGGCGAGGAACGCAATAAAGGCCAAATCGCCCCTGGCATGTATGCCGATTTTGCGGTGCTCAACCACGATATTCTGACTGTGCCTGAGCGCCAGTTACTGGATACCCGCGCCGAACTGACGGTGGTTGACGGTAAAATCCGCTATGCCAGCAAAAGCGCATTTCCAACCCATTACCAAGCGCCACCAGAGGTGTTGCCGGCCTGGTCGCCGGTGACGATGGCGCTCGATTAAGGGCACGAGAAAGGGCTGTTAAACTGGCCCTTTTTCTATTGAAGGCTCGCCATGCTGCCCCCCGCCCCCTTATTAAGGGCAAGACCATGTGCTTGAGCGCCAAGGTCCGGGAACCGAACTCATCAAAAAGGGCCTAGCGGCCCTTTTTTAGCGTCTTAAAAGGTGAGGCCTAAACCGCTCGACCCACATGGCGGTGGCGCCGCACACCGCCACCGGCATCACGATAAGGTTCAAAATGGGCACCATGGCCAGCAAGGTCGCCAGTATGCCGAAGCTAAAACTGGCGCTTCGTTGGTATTTGAGGGCCAGTTTCATGTCTTCAAAGGGGATTTTGTGGTTATCGAAGGGGTAGTCGAGGTACTGGATGGCCATCATCCAGGCGGTAAAGAAGAACCACAGCGCCGCCCCCAGGGTCTGGCCCACTACCGGCACTAAAAACAGCAATAAAAAGCCGATGGCCCGTGGCAGGTAGTATTTGAGCTTGGCCCACTCGCGGCCAAAAAGGCGCGGCATGTCTTTGACGATGTCCAGCATGCCGGTGTCGGGCAGCGGCTCGCCGGTGAGTTTCAGCTCCACCCGCTCGGCCAAAAGGCCGTTAAAGGGCGCCGCTATCCAGTTGGCGATGGCGCTGAAAAGATAGGAAAACACCACCAGCACCGACAGTATTGCCAGCGGCCAAATCAGGTATTCAAGCCAGTCCAGCCAGTTTGGCAGGTAGCCCAATACCCAGTTGACCATGTCCTTGATGCGATAAGTCAGCCAGCTAAAGGCGGCAACAAACAGCACCAGGTTGACCAGCAGTGGAATAAGCACAAATCGGCGCAGGCCCTTTTCCCGAATAAGGGAAAAACCGCGCATAAGATATTGGGCGCCGGATACGGGATTGGCCACCTTGCTACCTCCTTAACATTCACAACGGCTATGCGTTGCATTCTGCAAAAAGGCCAGTATAAAAAGAGTGAACGCGCCGCGCCTAGCCCGGATTTGTTACAGAAACTGTGGTAGATTGCCGACTGCTTAATTTGCCACACCATAACGAGAGCGCCGGGGACAGATGCGCCTGAAAAGTATCAAGCTGGCCGGATTCAAATCCTTCGTGGACGCCACCAACGTGCCTTTTCCCAAGGCCATGACTGCCGTGGTGGGCCCGAACGGCTGTGGTAAATCCAACATCATTGACGCCGTGCGGTGGGTACTGGGGGAATCCAGTGCCAAAAACTTGCGCGGCGACGCCATGACCGACGTCATCTTCAACGGCTCCTCTGGCCGAAAGCCGGTGTCCCAGGCCAGTGTCGAACTGGTGTTCGACAACAGCGACGGCACCGCCACCGGCCCGGTGGCCCAATACGCTGAGATCGCGGTCAAACGCCTGGTTACCCGCGACGGCCAATCCCAGTACTTTTTGAACGGCAGCCGTTGCCGGCGCCGCGACATCACCGATATCTTCCTTGGTACCGGCCTTGGCCCCCGCTCCTACGCCATTATCGAGCAGGGCATGATCTCCCGGCTTATCGAGTCGCGCCCCCAGGAGCTGCGGGTCTTTATCGAAGAAGCAGCCGGTATCTCCAAGTACAAGGAGCGGCGAAAGGAAACCGAAAACCGCATCCGCCACACCCGCGACAACCTCGAGCGCCTGACCGACGTGCGCGAAGAGCTGGGCGCCCAGCTCGACAAATTGCGCCGCCAGGCCGATGCCGCCCGCCGCTACCGCGATTACAAAAAGCAGGAGCGCACCAATAAGGGCCAGTTAGCGGCGCTGCGTTTTCGCCGCTACCAGGACGCCATCACCACCTTAAGCAGCGAAATACGCCATTTCGAGACCGAGCTGGAGCGCTTTATTGCCCAAAGCCGGGGCGACGAAAAGGCCATGGTCGAACTTAAAGAAGCCCAGCACGATGCCAAGGCCCAGGTAGAGCAAGCCCAGAGCCGCTATTACCGGCTGGGCTCTGACATTGCCCGCGCCGAGCAAAACCTGGTTAACGCCAAAAGCCGGCGCAGCCAGCTTGATGAGCAGCTTTCAAGGCTTCAGCAACGGGCCGAGCAAGCAAGGCTCACCCTCGCTCAAGACCAGGCTCGCCAGAGCGAAGCCGATGACGAGCTAGAGATGCTGAGCCCCGAGCTTGACGAGCTGCGCGAGCAGCTGGCCGAAGCGCGCCTCAATCGCGAGAGCCTTGAAGGGCGCCACCGCGCCCAGCAACAGGCTCTTGCCCAGCGTTTGCAGCGCCAAGGGCAATTGCAAACCCGGCTGCAGGTGCTGGCGACCCGTATCGATAACCTCAAAGCCAATATCAGCCGTGACCAAGCACGGCTGGCCAACTTCGCCGGCCACGACAACGAAGCGCTGCTTGAGCTTCGGGAGCAGGGCGAGGCGCTTCGCATCAGCCAGGAAGAGGCGGCTGAGGCCCATGACCTGGCGCGCCAGCAGGCTTTACAGGCAAAAGCGGCCGAGCAGGGCGCCCAGCAACAGCTGCAAGAGTGCCAAAATGCCCAGCGCCAGGCCGAGCGCGCCTTGGATGCCCTTAACTCGCGCCTGTCTCAGCTCAGCCAATTGATAGACGCTGCCGGGGGCAAGGAAGAGTTGCCGACCCTGGCGGCGTTGCCGACCCTGCTCTCCACCCTTCGCATTGACGGCGCCTGGCACCGGGCCGCCGAGCAGGTGCTGGGCAGCTGGCTAAGCGCCCGGGTAGGCGACGACGCCCCCTTTTTGGATGCCAGCCAAAGTGCGGCGCTGCTGCGCCCCGGCGCCATGGCAGCCAAAGCCGGCACCTTGGCCCAAGTGGTGACTGCGCCGGTGGCGCTGCCTTGGCTAAACCAGGTGTACCTGGCCGATAACCGCGAGCAGGCCCTGGCCCGGCGCGAAAGCCTGGGTGAGTGTGAATCGGTTATCACCCCGGACGGCTTCTGGCTGGGTCCTGGGTTTGTCTCCACCGCCCCTGGCCAAAGCCAGGGTTTGAGTCTGGTGGCAGATTTGGACGCCCTAAGCGCCCAGCAACCGGCCTTGGAAGACGCCCTCGCTGCGGCCAGCGAGCAACTAGAGGCCGCCAAGGCGCAGCTTGTTCAGTGCCAGCAGCAGGCCGAAAACGCGCAGCGCCAGGAGCAACTAGCCCAGCAACAGGCCCAGGATGCGCGCCAGCAGCTGGCCATCTTGCAATCAAGGCTGGCCAGCCTTGAAGAGCAAGCCCGGGCCAGAGGCGAAGAGCGGGCCGCCCTGGTGGAGGCCATCGCCGCCCAGGAGCAAGAACTTGCCGAGCTTGGCGAAGAACAGCTGATGCTGATGGAAGACGCCGAGCAAGCCGAGGAGCAGGACACCCCAGAGGATCTGGAGCCGCAGCTGGCGGACGCCAGGGCTCAAGAAGAGCAGCTGCGCGGCCAGGCCCAGCAGCTGCAAATCCGCGTTGAAACCCTTAAATCCCAGCGCCAGGGCTTGGCCGAATCGTGCCAGCGGGCCGGTATGCAGGTCGAGGAAGTAACCGAACAGCTCGAAGCGCTGTTGGAAGAGCAGCAATTGCTGGAAGAACCCGGCCAGGACCAGCAAAGCCAATTGGAACTGTGGCTGGCTGAGCACAAGGAAGTGGAAGAGCAGCTTGGTACCCTTAACCAGCGCATGGCCGAGCTTGACGAGCGCATGGCGGTGCTGGAAGAGGGTCAGGCGGCGGCCTTTTCCAAGGTGCAAAGCATGCAGGGCGAGATTGACAAGCGCCGCCTGGAGATCGAAGGCCACAAGGTGCGGGCCGATGGCGCCCGCGAGCAGCTCGACGAGTTGGAGCAGAACATCGACGAGGTGCTGGCGGCCCTTAGCGACCAGACCGAAGAGGCCCTGGCCCAGGAGATTGACCGCCTGGTGAATGCCGTGGCCCGCCTTGGCGCCATTAACCTGGCGGCCATCGAGGAATTCGAGCAGCAGGCCGAGCGTAAGCAGTATCTCGACGAACAAGACGCCGACCTTAACGCTGCCCTGGAAACCTTAGAGAACGCCATCCGCAAAATCGACCGGGAGACCCGCGCCAAGTTCAAAGACACCTTTGATGTGGTCAATGCCGACTTGCAGCGCCTCTTTCCCAAGGTGTTTGGCGGCGGTAGCGCTTATTTGGAGCTGACCGGCGAAGACTTGTTGGATACCGGGGTTACCATCATGGCCCGGCCACCGGGTAAACGAAACGCCACCATTCACCTTCTCTCCGGTGGTGAAAAGGCGCTGACCGCTTTATCATTGGTGTTTGCCATTTTCAGGCTAAATCCAGCACCTTTCTGTATGCTGGACGAAGTGGATGCGCCACTGGACGACGCTAACGTTGAGCGTTACTGCCGCTTGGTCAGGGAAATGTCAGACAGCGTCCAGTTTATTTACATCAGTCACAACAAGGTCGCCATGGAAATGGCCGACCAGCTCACCGGGGTCACCATGCACGAGCCCGGTGTGTCGCGCATCGTCGCCGTGGATATTGAACAAGCCGTCGCATTGGCGGAAGCAGGCTAGAAAAAAGAGACAGGAAGCCTAGATGGAAATTTTTTTGCTAATTGCGGGTGTGTTGATCATCGGTGCTATTTTTGCCCACGGCCTTAAAACCATCCGCAGCCAGGGCCAGGCCAAGATGAAGACCAAAGCGGTCAAACCCATCGCCACCCAAAAAGACAAAGACACCTCAGGCTTTGACGACGACGGTATCGGTGAAGTGCGGGTGGTAGCCAAGCGCCGCCATGAGCCCAAGATGGAGCAGATGGATCTTAACCTCTCCAGCCAGGCCGAAGCGGCGCAAGAGGCCGAGGCTGTAGAGCCAGCCGCGGCACCAGAGTTCGCGCCTGCCGCCGCCCCGGAGCCTGAGTTTGAGCAAGAGCCGCAGGTGGCCAAAGCCCCCGGCTCCGAGGTAAGTGAACCCGAAGCCCCCTTTATGCCCAGCATCCAGGCCGAACAGGCTCCAGAGCCAGAACCGGAGCTTGCCCCCGAGCCGCAAGACGTGCTGGTACTGCATGTGGTTGCCAAGGAAGACGAGCCGATTGAAGGCGCCGAGCTGCTGCCGCTGCTGCTTACCCTGGGTATGCGCTTTGGCGAGATGGATATCTTCCACCGCCACAAAGAATCCTCTGGCCGTGGCCCGGTGCTGTTTAGCATGGCCAACATGGTCAACCCCGGCACCTTCGACGTGGACAACATGGAGCAGTTCAACACCCGTGGGGTGGCGCTGTTTATGACCCTGCCCAACGCCGGTGACGCCATGAAGGCCTTTGCCATGATGCTCTCTGCCGCACAGAAGATGGCCGAAGAGTTCGGCTGCCAGGTGCTGGACGGTGACCGTAACCTGGTCACCCAGCAGACAGTGCAGCACTACCAGGGCCAAATCCGCGAATTCACTCGGCGCCAGCTCCTTGCAGCGGGCGGCCATTAAAGCCTTTGTCAGCCCGGCCTGTGCCGGGCTTTTTTGTTAGAGCGCCATGAACGACATCCAAACCCAACTCGATACCCTTCGCCGCGAAATCGACCAGCACAATATCCGCTATTACGTCGACGACGCCCCCAGCATTCCCGATGCCGAATACGACCGGCTGATGCGCGAACTGCAAGCCATTGAAGCCGCCCATCCCGACCTTATCACCCCCGAATCCCCCACCCAGCGAGTGGGCGCCAAGGCTGCTGCCGCCTTTGGAGAAGTTACCCACGAAGTGCCGATGCTGTCGCTGGGTAACGCCATGGATGAAGGTGATTTCATCGCCTTTGGCGAACGGGTCGAAAAAGGCCTGGGCCATAGCCCGGCCTGGTGCTGCGAGCCCAAGCTCGACGGCCTGGCGGTGAGCCTTTTGTATGAAAACGGTGTGCTGGTGCGCGGCGCCACCCGTGGCGACGGCGCTACCGGCGAAGACATCACCCAAAATGTGAAAACCATCCGCGCCATTCCCCTTAAGTTGCAGGGCGAATATCCCCAGCGCATCGAGGTGCGCGGCGAGGTGTTTATGCCGCGGGCCGGTTTTGAAGAGATGAACAAAAAGGCGCTTGAGAGCGGCGACAAACTCTTTGCCAACCCCCGCAACGCCGCCGCCGGCTCCCTGCGCCAGCTCGACTCGCGCATTACCGCCAAAAGGCCGCTGAGCTTTTATGCCTACGGCCTTGGGGTAGTGGAGGGCGGTGAGCTGCCCGCCGGCCAGTATGCGCGGCTGATGTGGCTGCGCGGCCTGGGTTTGCCGGTCAGCAAAGAAGTGACAAGGGTTGAGAGCCTTGAGGCGGTCAAGGCCTACCATGACGCCATTTTGCAAAAACGCGACGCCCTCGATTTTGATATCGACGGCGCCGTTATCAAGGTCGACAGCGTCGCTGACCAGGACGAGCTGGGCTTTGTAGCCCGCGCCCCGCGCTGGGCCATCGCCTGGAAATACCCGGCCCAGGAAGAGCTCACCGTCCTTGAAGACGTGGAGTTCCAGGTGGGGCGCACCGGCGCCATCACCCCCGTTGCCAAGCTCAAACCGGTATTTGTGGGCGGGGTGACCGTCTCCAACGCCACCTTGCATAACGCCGACGAGATTGCCCGCCTCGGCGTCAAAATTGGCGACACGGTGATCGTGCGCCGCGCCGGCGATGTTATTCCGCAGGTGGTGTCGGTGGTGGAGGAGCGCCGCCCGGCAGAGGCCAAAGACATCGCTTTTCCCACCGCTTGCCCAGTGTGCGGCGCCCATGTGGAGCGCGAAACCCTGCGCACCCGCCTTAAAACCAAGGTCATAGAGCGCGAGGGCACCGCGTATCGCTGCTCGGGCAGGCTTACCTGCTCGGCCCAGCTCAAACAGGCCCTTATTCACTTTGCCTCCCGCAAGGCCCTGGATATCGAAGGCCTGGGGGATGTGGTGGTCGAAAAGCTGGTGGACGCCGAGCGCCTGGCAAGCCCGGTGGGTATCTTCGAGCTTAAACGCGAAGATATTTTGGGCCTGGAAGGCTTTGCCGAGCTTTCCACCGACAAGCTGCGCGCCGCTATCCTTCGCAGTAAAACCACTCCCTTTAACCGAGTGCTCTACGCCCTTGGCATCCCGGAAGTGGGGGAGGAGACCGCCAAGTTGGTGGCCGCCACCCTCGGCAATGTGGACAACATCCGTATGGCCCCGGTTGAGCTTTTAACCTCCATCCCCGATGTGGGCCGGGAAGTCGCCTTTCACATTAGCGAGTTTTTCAACGAGCCCAACAACTGGCAGGTGGTTGAGGGGCTTCGTGGCCAGGGCCTTAAGCTGGGGGAGGCCGGCGCCAAGATTAGCCTTGCGCCCATGAGCTTTAGCGAGTTTATCAACAAGCTCGATATCGTCGGCGTTGGCCCTGGCGCTGCGGAAAAGGCGGCCAGCCGCTTTGACAGCCTCGATGCCCTTATCCAATGCGCTAAAGACGAGCAAAACCTCTTTAACGCCCTTGGCGGCACCAAGGCGGCAGCCAAAGGGCTGGCCGCTTTCTTTGCCGACAGCGCCAATGCCGAACGGGCGCGGGATATCGAGGCGCGGCTCTTGGCCCTTGACGTGCACTGGAGCTCTGAGCGCGAAGTGACACAAGCGGCCGAGCTGCCGCTTTCTGGGCAGACCTTTGTCATCACCGGCACCTTGTCGGTGCTGTCTCGCGACGAAGCCAAGGCTCATTTGGAGGCGCTTGGCGCCAAGGTGGCCGGCTCGGTGTCGAAGAACACTGACGTGCTGGTGGCTGGCGAGAAGGCTGGCTCAAAGCTTGCCAAGGCCGAGAGCCTGGGGGTTGCCACCTGGGACGACCAGGCGTTGATGGCATTTTTGCGCGAACAAGGGGTTATCGATGCTGCATAACTGGCTGATGCGTTTATTTATTCTGCTTATTCTGGTGCTGCTCTACACCTACGGCATTGCCCTGGTGATGTATGGCGTTGGCATCAGCGTGCCCAAGCTTCCTTACCTTAACTGGCTGAGCGATCCGGCCCAGCCCTGGAGCCTGCTGCTGGTGGCGTTGGGGATGCAGCTGCTCTCTGCCCCCACCGGCTTTGCGGTGGCGCGCCTTGAGCAAGAGATGCCGCTGTGGCTGGCCTTTATGATCGCCGTGCCAGCGCCGGGCATGTTGCTCTGGCAAGATTGGCACACTCAGCTGAGCTTTATGGGCTTTGCTCTGGAGCCTTTGGTGGAGCTTGCCAGCCTGCCGCTCTGGACTTGGTTCTGGCTGCGCCGGGAGCGCAAAAAACAGGGCTTTTCTGCCTGAGTAAACGGGTTTTGCCGGCGGCCTTTTATCTCAGATAAAGGGCCGATCGGCGAAACCCATTGCCGTTATCGACAAAGCTGACCACTCAGGGGATTGTCTCGGGGGCCGGTGATTTGTTAACTTCAAGCAATCCCACTGCGCCGAGAACCACCACCTTGCCCGTACTACCCCAGTTTCGTTTGGCCCACCTCGACGATGCCGCTGCCATCGCCGATCTGTTGGTGCGTGCCTGGCAGCAGAGCTATCGCCAGTTTCTGCCCGCGGAATTTCTGGAAAAACTCAATGCCGTTGGGCGCTTAGGGCTGGTAGAAGGCCTGCTGCGCCAGCCTTTGAGCCAGACCTGGTTGGTGGAAGACGACGGCCAGCTGCTGGGGTTTGTCAACACCGGCCGCTCCCGCGACCCGGATGTATCTCGCCGCACCACCGCCGAGCTGCGCGCTTTGTACCTGGACCCGGAAATGATTGGCGGCGGCCTGGGCTCAAAACTCTTGGACAAAGCCCTGGTTGCCCTTCGTGAGCAGGGGTTTGTGTCGCTGAATTTGTGGGTGCTGGAAAATAACCAGGCCGGCATCAAGTTCTGGCTCAAGCACGGTTTTAAAGAAGACGGCTGTCACCGCATTGAAGAGCGCGACGGCACCGAGCTCAAGCAGCTTAGGCTGCACCGGCTACTGAATAAAGCCATCGGCAAACAGTAAACAAAAAAGCGGCCAAGGCCGCTTTTTTCATCCCGCCAACTGGGCTGCAAACACCAGCGCCGCCGCCACTAACAGCAGGGCACCCTCGGGGTGCCTTTTTTGTTGGAGGCTCATTACCGCCGGCAGCACCAGCGCCATAAAGGCCAGAGCCAGGGCGGCAAAGCCCAAGGCGCTGATAAAGGCATTGGGGTAGAAAAGGGCCACTGCCAGCGGCGGGATGAAGGTCAGCAGCGCGGTCTGGCTGCGCCCGGCCAGGGAGCTTTGGCGGTTAAAAAGTGCCGCCAGAAAATCGAACATCCCCACCGCTACTCCAAGGAAAGAGGTGGCCAGGGCCAAGTCGGCAAAGAGGTGAATACATTGGCTGAGCCAGCCTTGCTGCTGGTGGGTAAGGGCCCCTATCAGCACCTCAAGCTTGCCGTCGGTGGCGGCCAGGGCCTCTGGGGTGAGGCTACCCAGCACCACCGCCTGCCAGACAAGGTACAGCGCCAGCGGCAGCAGCGTGCCCCAGGTGATGGCCAGGCGCAGCTTTTGGCGGTCCTTTTCCAGGTAGTTAACCAAGGTGGGCAAGGAGCCGTGGTAGCCAAAGGCGGTGTAGATGATGGGCAGGGCCGCCAGGGGCATGACGCCGCCCTGACTAAGGCTGGCGCCGTCGATGCTTGGCATTAGCCCGGCGATAACCAGCGCCAGCGCCACCATTTTCAGGCTAAACAGCAAGCGGTTGGAAATATCCACCACCTGGGTGGAGAACATCACCAACAGCCCTACCACCAGCGAGGCTAAAAGCGCCGCCAACCCCTGGCCGAAGCCAAGGCTGGCGCCAATCAAACTGGCGCTGCCGGACACATAAGCGGCCATCAGCGCGTAGTAGAGCATGCCCATGGCCAGCGCCACCAAGACCCGCCCCATAGGGCCAAAGGCCTTACGGCCAAGAGCGTCGAGCGAAGCGGGGCCAGCTAAGGCAATGCAGTGGTCAATCATCATCCAGGCGGCCTTGACGGCCAGCAGCGCAAAGACCACCAGCAGCAGGCTGCTTAAGGCAAAACCCAGTTTGGCGGTGGCAAGGGGCAGGGCAAGCATGCCGGCACCGATGGTGGTACCGGCCACGATAAGGGCTGAACCCAGGGTTTTGTTCATCCGAACCTCGAGGGCGGGCATGGCGCGGCGCTTGTAAGGGGCTTGTTAAAAGGCCGGGCTTCGTTGTTAGAATGGTGCTCACACTAAAAGACCCAAACAGTGGGGTCAAGCATGGCCAACAGTCCGGTTATCAACATTCAGAAACTGACGTACCGCAGCCACAGCCATGGCGACGAGTATTTCGCCAGGGTGGCCTCGGTGGCACAAGCCATTGGCGCCAAGGAGCTGGGATTTCGGGTGGTACGGGTTCAGCCGGGCAAAAAAGCCTGGCCGCGCCATGCCCATCTTAACAACGAGGAGATGTTCTTTATCCTCGAAGGCAGTGGCACCTTGCTGATGGGTGAGCAAAGCCACCCGGTGCAGGCCGGGGATTTTATCTCCTGCCCGGCAGGGCCGGATAACGCCCACCAGTTGGTTAACTCCGGCCTCAAAGAGCTGGTGTATCTGGCGGTCTCCACCATGAAGCAGCCCGATGTGATGCTTTATCCCGATTCCGGTAAATACGGGGTGGTGGCGGGCTGCGCGCCGGGTGGGGACAGCAAGGAGCGCAGCTTTGCCATTTTTGGGCGCAGCAACCAAGGCCTTAACTATTGGGACGGCGAATGAATAAATCGGTACTGTTACTCGTTAGTTTGCTGGCGGCCCTGCCGGCTTGGGCCCAGTTTGATGGGCTGGCGCCGGCCCTTGCCAAGCTCAAGGCCGCCACTCTTGCCCAGGATGCTCAAACCCTGGTGGCCATGACCCACCCCAAAGCCATTGCTGCCCAAGGGGGCGAAGAGGCCGCGCTTATCAATGCCCAGGAGAGTTTTTTAAACCTCGAGCGGCGCGGTCTTAAGCAAAGCGCCTTGACCCTCGATACCCCCACCCAGTTTTACCCCTCCAAGGATGATTGGGTGGCCTTTGTGCCCATCCACAGCCGTTTGGAGAGCAAAAACCAGGTGGTGAGTGAAGACGGCTACCTTATCGCCGTTCGCCCCAAACAAGACGGTAGCGCCTGGCATTTTATCGACGGCGCCGGGGTTGAGGTGCCGCAGCAGATCTTTGATTATTTCCCGGGATTGCCGCCAGACATTTCCATTCCCAAAAAAAGCAGTAAGATCCGCCTCATCACGCCCTGGACGCCGAGTAAAAAGTAATGAAAACCCTGCAATGGCAAGGTCAATGGCAGCAGCATCAAATCGAGGTGCAGGTGCTGCCGAGGTTGCTGCTGACCGAAGTGAGATTGCTGATTGACGGCGAAGAGCGGGACAAATCCTTGCTGTTTCGCACTTTAAAACCCCATCAGCTGTGCGCCCTGGCCATCCCCAAGGCCGCCATGGGCCTGGTGGAAGTGAGCTTTGACGGCGCCACCCTGGCGGTATCGGCCAATGGTGAGGTGCTGACCGACAGCGCCCCGCTGTCGAGCCCAGTGCCAAGGGCCCTGGCAGAGAAAAACGCGCTTTTTAACGGCCTTGGCATTTTTGCCATCGCCAGCCTGTTTCTGCTGATTTTCAACGTCTTTGCCCAAGGCTTTCCGTTTCAGGTGATGCCGTCGTTCAACCCGCCTTTGGTGCTGGGGCTGGTGATGGCGCTTTACTACTACGCCGACACCAAAAAACGCATCAGCTTTCGCCAATCATTAAAAAAGGCGCCTTAAGGCGCCTTTTTTATCAGGGCAGGCTCGGCGTGTTCTCAGCAAAATACTCGTGAGAATCGGCGTTCTGAATGGCCTGCGACGGGCTCGACAGGGCCAGGGATTTGGCGCCTGACTGGCCGTAGACGATATCGTCGGTACCGGCCACCACGTTGAAGTGGCTCAGCTCGTGGACAATGGTGCCGGCCTTGGAGTCGGTGCCGTTGGTGGGCGCTGACCAAAAGGCGTTACACAGATAAATGGTGTAGGGCTGGCTTGGGTAAACGTAGGCGTAGGCGCTGTCGTTACAGGCGCAGTTGAACACCAGCGGCTTGGTGCTGGCAGCATTGGCGATGGCCGAGAAATGGCTGGTCACGGTGCTGTAGCGGCTGCTGCTGTAGGTGCCAAACCAGGTTTTGTAACGGGTTGAGCCGCTGGGGTTGCTGTTGCCTTGCAGGTAAGCCAGGGCAGCGTTACTGATAGACTGAGCCGCGCTCACCGCATTGTTGATACTGGATTTCTCGCTGTTGGTACAGCTGCCTTGGTAACCGATGCTGCTGATGCCGATATCCGCCACCATGGGCTGCTTAATGGCAATGCCTTTATCTTCAACACCATCGACCCAGAAACTGATGCTGGCCGAGCGCAGCACTTCAGGGCGGGCCAGCAGGGTTTGCTTGAGCGACGGAGTGTCGGCCCCGGCCTGCTCGACCTCATAGCTCACCGCATAGCTGCCAGCTTGGCTCATGTCATAAAAGGCAGACAAATCCAGCTGTTGGCTAAGGCTCTGGCCCGCTTTGATGGTCACATAGTCTTTGGCGGTGGGGGCAGGGCGCTTGTAGTGGCGGCCGATGTATTCCACCGCTTTGCCGTCACGGGTTACGGTAAAGAGGTTGTCGGCAAGGGCGCCGTCTTCTGCGGTAAACCAGCGCAGGATTTTTACGTCCTTCTTGCCGGTATTGGTAAAGCTGATGGTTAGCTCGGTGGGGCTGGCACCGCTGCTGGCCAGGGCGTCGGCGGCTTTCAGGCCCACTTGCAGATCGGCAGCCTGGGCCAGGCTGCACACACCGCTCAAAAGCGTTGCCGAGATAAGGGCGGTTTTCTTCATGTTGTGTCCTCCATTGCATATTGTCAGCGCCTTCATGGCGCCGGTTATTGTTGCCTCCTTACCTTGGTTGAGTTGACGGTTGGTTAAAAGATGTCTTTTTGTGGTGTTGTTTTTGCCGATGGAGCCGCATAAAAGAAGCCGATATACTGGCCCGATTGTCTGCCTTTTTGCATCGACCATGAGCAGTAAGCCCGCGACCACCATTCATAAAACCCGCACCGCTTTTGTCCTCGACAGCCTGCGCGACCGCATTTTGTCCGGCGAGCTAAAAGCCGGTGAGCCGCTGCGCCAAAATCTCATCGCCGAGAGCCTGAATGTCAGCCGTATTCCGGTGCGCGAGGCCATGATGCAGCTGGAGGCCGAAGGCCTTATCGACTTCGAGGCCCACAAGGGCGCGCGGGTGACGCCCTTGTCGGTAGAGCAGGCCGAGGAATTGTTTGATATCCGGCTGCTGATTGAGCCGGATCTGCTGGCGCGCTCCATTCCGCACCTCAGCGCCCTTGATTTGTACCAGTCCCAGGGCTTTTTGCTGCAAATGGATGCCGCCCTCAAGGAAGACTCCATCCAAAACTGGGCCGGCCTTAACCGCCAGTTTCACCTGAGCCTGTACGTGGGTGCCAACCGGCCACGGACCCTGGAGCTGATCCAAAACCTCAATCTCCATGCCGACCGCTACGTGCGCCTGCACCTGATGCTGGACGGCGGTGTCCAACGGGCCGAGGGCGAACACGAAGCGCTGCTGGCCTGTTGCCGCGAGCAACGCATAGATGACGCGGTAGAGCGCCTTCGCCACCATATCCGCGACGCCAAGCAGGACGTGCTGAATATGATCCACGCCAATCGCCATGGTTGAGCCGGTATTTCACCCAGGGCAGTTGGACGCCAAAGGCCTCTTTAAACTGCCAAGGGCCCTTTGGATCTTGCTGTTCTGGCTGCTGCGCTACCCCATCATCTGGCTGGGCTCGTTGATGGGCGGCGCCAGTGGTGGCGCCTTTTTGGAGTTACTGATGCCCGATTTTAGCCAAGCCTGGCCGCAATTGTTGCCGGCCATCCCGGCGCTGCTGTGCCTGTGGCTGAACGGTCTTCGTCAAGTAGACAGCAAAGACGGCTTTTGGTGGGCCTGGCGCCAGCAAGGCTGGCTGCTGAAAGTGGCGATGCTGGCCGACCTTGGCCTGGTGGTGTTTGACATCAGCCAGGGCCATGGCGATTACAATCCCTGGCAGGCCATCCAACTGGCGGTAAGCAGCTGGGGCCTGGTGTATCTCTTTAGCTCGCGCTACCTGCCACAGCTGTGGCGTGACCGCCCGCAAAGCTGAGCATGCTGTCGAGCAACCTGCACATGGTGCTGCACTTTCTGGTGCCGCTGGTGGTGGCACTGGTGTTTTGGCGTGCCCAGTGGAAGAGGGCGCTGCTGGTGATGTGGGCCACCATGCTGGTGGATGCCGACCATCTACTAGCCACCCCGGTGTTTGACCCGCTGCGCTGCTCCATCGGCTTTCACCCCCTGCATCAACCCTGGGCCATTGCCCTTTATCTGGTATTGGCGCTGCTGCCCAAAACCCGCTGGGTGGGGGTAGGGCTGCTTATTCACATGGCCCTCGATGGCTTGGACTGCCTTAAATTGATTTAAAAAATAAAAAGTATGCTGGTATTACCAGAGTGTTTTCTTTGTTTAAAAATAATTCATTGTTTCACTTTTTAAGCAATTGAACCGTTTTTGGTTTTTTATAAACGGACTTTTACAATAAGCGTTCTTTATCAGTTAATTGTTTATAGCTATCATCACCGTCTTAAACAATTTCCCTAATTGCCGAGACAGGCAAAGGCGAATTGTTCTTCTGCCACCCTACATTTCACTCCCGAGCCGGGCGTCGGCCACCCAAGGTGGTCGCTGATAAGGTGCCAAAGCGCCAAGCCAGGCCGGAGCGCAACAAGACAATCAGCGGTTTCAAGACCTGCCAGTACAGGCGGCTGCCCGATGTGGTGACAAGCAATGTCACTTTCGGGTAAAGCTCGCCATGGCGTTTTCGATTAAAAACGGTGATTACGTCAACGTAAAAGGCGGGTTTGTTTTACTGAGGATTGTCGTCTTAACTTATATTTCTAGGTGTCGCGCTTTACGCCTTCATTAATGGTTGGTTATATGAAAAGCAACGAGTCCAATTCCAGTTTACTGGTAACGTTAACGGTAATCTTTGCCGCACTTACCGGGCTGTATTTATTCGCCGGGGGCATCTGGCTTATCGCCATCGGTGGTTCCTGGTATTACCTTATTGCCGGTATCTTGATGCTGGCAGTGACGGTGCTGCTGAAAAAACGCAAGGCCGCCGCCTTGCTGCTTTATGCCGTGCTGCTGCTGGGCACCATGATCTGGGGCCTGGCGGAAGTTGGCTCCGATTTCTGGGCCCTGACGCCACGCTGCGACGTGCTGGTGTTTTTCGGCATCTGGCTGATGCTGCCGGTTATCTGGCGCAAGCTCACCGCGCCCTCAAAGCTGGCCTACCCGGCCCTTGGCTCGGCGCTGGTGATTAGCGGCGTTATCCTGGCCTACGCCGTGTTCAACGATCCGCAGGAAATCAACGGCGAGCTGCCTACCGCAGCCAGCGGCCCGGTGGTTGACACCGAGGTTGCCGACGGCGACTGGAGCGCTTACGGGCGCACCCAGGAGGGCCAGCGTTACTCGCCCCTTAAGCAGATCAATGCCGATAACGTGCACGAGCTTAAGCAAGCCTGGGTGTTTCGCACCGGCGACATGAAGCGCGCCAGCGATCCGGGTGAGATAACCGACGAAGTAACTCCGCTTAAGGTGGGCAACACCCTGTACCTGTGTACCCCGCACCAGATGCTGTTTGCCCTGGATGCGGCCACCGGCCAAAAGAAATGGGTGTTCGATCCGAAGCTCAAGACCGACCCGTCCTTCCAGCACGTAACCTGCCGCGGCGTGTCTTATCATGCCTTTGCCGCCGATGACGCCCGCCTCAAGGGCGGCGCCTGCAGCCGGCGCATTTACCTGCCGGTCAACGACGGTCACCTCTATGCCGTGAATGCCGACACCGGCGCCCTTTGCGATGATTTTGCCGACAAAGGCGTGCTGGATCTGCAAGACCGTCAGCCGGTGCAAACCTCCGGCATGTACGAGCCGACCTCGCCGCCCATTGTGACCGACCAGACCATCGTCGTGGCTGGCGCTGTTACCGACAACTTCTCTACCCGCGAGCCCTCCGGCGTTATCCGCGGCTTTGACATTGTCACCGGTGCTCTGAAGTGGGCCTTTGACCCAGGCGCCAAAGATCCCAATAAGATCCCAGGCGAGGGCGAGCACTACACCTTCAACTCTCCCAACTCCTGGGCGCCTTCTGCCTACGATAAAAAGCTGGATCTGGTCTATATCCCTACCGGCGTCACTACCCCCGATATCTGGGGCGGTAACCGCACCCCGGATCAGGAGCGCTACGCCAGTGCCATTTTGGCCCTCAATGCCACCACCGGTAAGCTGGCCTGGTCTTATCAGACCGTGCACCATGACCTGTGGGACATGGACATTCCGTCCCAGCCGACCCTGGCCGACATCAAAGACAAAGACGGTAATGTTGTACCCGTGGTGTATGCCCCGGCCAAAACCGGCAACATCTTTGTGCTAGACCGCCGTAACGGCAAGCTGGTGGTACCGGCTCCGGAGAAAGCGGTGCCCCAGGGCGCCGCCAAAGGCGACTACGTCTCCCCAACCCAGCCCTTCTCTGACTTGAGCTTCAGGCCCAAAGAGAACATGAGCGGCGCCGACATGTGGGGCGCCACCATGTACGACCAACTGGTGTGCCGGGTTATCTTCCACAAGCTGCGTTATGACGGCATCTTCACTCCGCCGTCCGAGCAGGGCACCTTGGTGTTCCCCGGCAACCTCGGCATGTTTGAGTGGGGCGGTATCTCGGTTGACCAAAGCCGTCAGGTGGCCATTGCCAACCCCATGGCGCTGCCTTTTGTGTCGCGCCTGATGCCCCGCGGCCCAGGTAACCCCATGGAGCCCGAGCCGGGCGCCAAAGGCTCCGGTACCGAGTCTGGTATCCAGCCGCAATACGGCGTGCCTTATGGCGTGACCCTCAACGCCTTCTTGTCGCCTTTGGGCCTGCCTTGCAAGCAGCCGGCCTGGGGCTATTTGACCGGTGTTGACCTTAAAACCAACAAGGTGGTGTGGAAAAAACGCCTGGGTACAGTGCGTGACAGCTCACCGCTGCCTTTGCCGTTCCGCATGGGCATGCCGATGCTGGGCGGCCCCATCAGCACCGCCGGTAACGTCATCTTTATCGGCGCCACTGCCGATAACTACCTGCGCGCCTTTAACATGACCAACGGCGAGCAGCTGTGGCAGGCCCGCCTGCCGGCTGGTGGCCAGGCTACCCCCATGACCTATTCGGTCAATGGCAAGCAATACGTGGTGATTGCGGCCGGTGGTCACGGCTCCTTCGGCACCAAAATGGGCGACTACATCGTTGCCTACGCCTTGCCGGATAAATAAGTATTCGCCTGTTGAAAAACGTCCCTTTTGGGGCGTTTTTTTATGGCATTAACAAAGGGCTGAAACGCTCTCTTACAGCCAAAAGACTGTTAACCGGTTGCAATGTCCTTATGCTAAGTGGAGCCGCAATTTGAGTGAGGGCGGTAAAGGCCGGGGAAGCTGCCTTTGCCGGGACACTTGACTGAGCTTTCTTGCTGGCACAGCCTGTCTGCTATGCAGCGGGCCGTCGCCAACGAGTACGGCCTTATAAGTCACTTTTTCAAGGACAATAACGGATGAAATTATCACTGCTGAGCCGCTACGCCTTCTTTGGCGGCTGCATTCTTATTACCCTGCTGGTTATTCCCTTTCTGTCCCAGCATCCGGGGCTGTGGGCGCTGTTTATCCTGACTGGCCTGTTGACCCTGGTGGGCATTCACGACCTCCGCCAGGAGCGCCATTCGGTGTGCCGTAACTACCCGGTACTGGGCCATATCCGTTTTCTGGTGGAGTTTATCCGCCCGGAAATTCGCCAATACCTGCTGGAAGGGGACGACGAAAAACTGCCTTTTTCCCGAGCCCAGCGTTCATTGGTGTATGCCCGCGCCAAGAATGAAGGGGGCGAAAAGGCCTTTGGCACCCTGGTGGATGTGTACAAGCCGGGCTTTGAATTTATCGGCCATTCCATGCGACCGTTGCCGGTGAAAGACCCTATCGAATTTCGAGTGCAGATTGGCGGGCCTCAGTGTCGCCAGCCGTACTCGGCCTCCATTTTCAATATCTCCGCCATGAGCTTCGGGGCGCTGTCAGCCAACGCCATTCGCGCGCTCAATAAAGGCGCCAAGATGGGTAATTTTGCCCACGACACCGGCGAGGGCAGCATCAGCCCTTATCACCGTGAATTTTGTGGCGACCTTATCTGGGAGCTGGGTAGCGGTTACTTTGGCTGCCGTAATGATCAGGGCGGCTTTGACCCGCACAAGTTTGAAAGCCAGGCCCAGGACCCCCAGGTCAAGATGATTGAAATCAAGCTCAGCCAAGGGGCTAAGCCAGGCCACGGCGGCATCTTGCCCAAGCACAAGATCACTGCTGAGATCGCCGCCACCCGTGGTGTGCCCATGGACCGCGACTGTGTGTCACCCTCTAGCCACAGCGCCTTTTCCAACCCTACCGAACTGATGCACTTTATTGCCCAGCTGCGTGAGCTGTCGGGAGGCAAACCGGTGGGCTTTAAGCTGTGCCTGGGCCACCCCTGGGAGTTTATGGGCATCGCCAAGGCCATGCTGGAGACCGACATTCTGCCCGACTTTATCGTTATCGACGGTAAGGAAGGGGGCACCGGCGCGGCGCCAAGGGAGTTTTCCGACAACATCGGCCTGCCGCTTCGCGAAGGCTTGCTGTTTGTTCACAACACCCTGGTGGGCATTAACTTGCGGGACAAAATCAAGCTGGGGGCCTCGGGCAAGATTGTCTCGGCCTTTGATATTGCCAGCATCATGGCCATCGGCGCCGATTGGGTGAATGCTGCCCGCGGCTTTATGTTCGCCATCGGTTGTATTCAGTCCCAGTCTTGCCATACCAACAAGTGCCCCACCGGGGTGGCAACCCAGGATGCTCTGCGCCAACAGGCGCTGGTGGTGCCGGATAAAGCGCAGCGGGTCTATAACTTTCACCGCAATACCCTCCATACCTTTGCCGAAATGCTGGCTGCCGCCGGCATCGACTGCCCCAGTGACATCGGCCCTCACCACCTGGTACGCCGCACCAGCACCACTGAGGTGCGTTTGTTCTCGCAGATCCACGTCTTTCTCAAACCCGGCGAGCTGCTGGATGAGAGCTTTGAAGGGGAGTTTTATTCGAGGATGTGGAAAATGGCCCGGGCTGACAGCTTCGATGCCTGCAATATCGACGTGCTGCCCTCGGCCCGCGCCGTGCGTGGCAAGATGGCGCTCTAGCGCTAAGAGCAGCGCAACAAAAAGCCCGGCAGATGCCGGGCTTTTTTACAGGGCCTGTCTTTTAGTGCTTGAGCTTGTAGGCCACCACGTAGTCGCCGATGGTGGTACCGATGGAGCCGTGGCCCCCGGCAACCTGCACCACCATTTGCTCGCCTTTGCTGTTGACGTAGGTCATGGGGGTGGCTTGGCCGCCGGCGGGCAAGCGAGCCTGCCACAGCACCTTGCCGGAAGTCAGGTCGTAGGCGCGGATGTAATCATCCACCGCCGCTGACATAAACACTACGCCACCGGCTGTAATAACCGGGCCGCCGATGCCGGGTACGCCCATCTTGATGGGCAAGGGCAGGGGGGTCATGTCGTGGATGGTGCCGTTTTTGTGCTGCCACACTTTTTTACCGGTGCTCAAGTCCACCCCGGCCACATAGCCCCAGGGGGGCTGCTGGCAGGGCACGCCAAGGGGCGACAAGAAGGGCTTCATATCAACTGCATAAGGGCCACCTTCGTTGGCGTTAAGACCGTGCTCCCCTTGGTTGGCCGGGCCCAGATCGCCGCCGTCCTTTTTCACCAGGGTGGAGGTAAAGGCCAGGTACAGCGGCATGCCAAACATGACCTGGCGTTTAGGGTCTACCGCCACGCTGCCCCAGTTGAAGACCCCAAAGTTACCGGGGAAGACAATGGTGCCCTTGGTAGAGGGGGCCGTGTACTGCCCTTGGTAGTTGAGGGTTTTAAACTCGATGCGGCACCACAGCTGGTCCAGCGGGCTGGCGCCCCACATGTCCGACTCTTTGAGGGTCGGCGGCTTGAAGTTAAGTGCTGAACTGGGCTGGGTGGGCGAGGTGTGGTCGCCAGGAATATCGGTGCCTTGGGGGGCTGGCTCTTCGGTGATGGGGAAGATGGGCTGGCCGGTGGCCCGGTTCAGCACATAAACGTCCCCTTGCTTGGTGGGTACCACCAGCGCCGGCTCCAGGCCATTTTTGGTTTGCAGATCCAGCAATACCGGTTGGGCAGGGGTGTCCATGTCCCACAGATCGTGGTGGATAAACTGCTGCACCCAGGCAGGTTTACCGGTGTCGAGGTTGAGCGCCAACACCGAGCTGGCGTATTTCTCCTCGGCAGGGCTTCGGTACATGCCCAGTTGGTCCGGGGTGCGGTTACCCATGGGGAAGTAGGCCAGGTCCAGTTTCTCGTCGGCACTGGCCACAGACCAGCTGTTGGGGGAGCTGGGGGTGTAGACCTCGCCAGCGCCCAGAGGGGCGGTTTGGTCCGGGTTACCGGAGTCGAAATTCCACAGCAATTGGCCGGTACGAGCGTCAAAGGCGCGGATCACCCCGGAGGGGGAGTTGACCGCGTAGTTGTCGTTCACCGAGCCTGCGACAATCACCTTGCCCTTGGCCACCAACGGCGGCGAGGTGGAGTAGTAATAGCCGTGCTGCTTAAAGGGCATGTGCTGGGTGAGATCAAGCACGCCCTCGTCAGCAAAGTTCTGGCAGCGAGCGCCGGTTGCCGGGTCCAGGGCGATGAGTTTGGCATCAGAAGTCGGCAAGAACAGCTCGGCATCGCAGGCAATGGGCGCCAGCGACTCGGACGGCGCGTCCATCACCTTGGCCACCGGCAATTGGCCGGAAGTGCCGGGCAGATAGGACACGCCGCGGCAGGTTTGGTGCTGGCGCTGCAGATCTGGCTCAATGGCTGCCTTGTACTGCCACACCTTTTTACCAGAGTCGGCGTCCAGGGCTACCAACCAGTTATGGGGGGTACACAGATAAAGGGTGTTGCCCAGCTTAAGAGGGGTCGCTTCGTAGGTGGTTTCGCCTACGTCCCCCGGGCCTTTTTTATCGCCCGTCTGGTATTGCCAGGCAAGCTCCAGATTGCTGACGTTAGCGGGGGTGATTTGGTCCAGGGGCGAATAGCGCTGGCCCATGTTGCTGCGGCCATAGGCTTGCCAGCCGTCAGCGGGGGCGTCGCCAAGATTGGGGGCTGCGACCTTGATTTCGGTGCTGAGCTCGCCATCAATCTTGTGTTTGTCCACCAAGGTAGAGGCGAGGGTGCCCACCACTAACACGGCCCAAACCGGCAGCAGTACCTTGACGCCGCCTTTATTGCTTTTGGTGGCCAGCAGCAGCGGAATAGCCAGGATCAGGAACAGGCCCATGCGGGTGGCAAGAGGCCACCAGTCGTAACCCGATTCCCACAATGCCCAAACGGCGGTTGCCACCAGGAACGCCGCGTAAAGCAAGCGGGCCGAGGTGCGGCGGTTTTTGGTGAGGGCGCCCACCACCAGCAGTACCAGGCCGGTGATGGCGTAGTACCAACTGCCGCCCAGGGCTATCAGCCAGACACCGCCAACCAGCAGCGCCAGGCCGATGAAGAGAAAGAGGAGGGAAAAGATAATCATAATACAATAATCCTTATTTTAAGGCGTGGTAAAACTACCACATATCAGCCCATGATTTCAGGGATAACTGCATTGATACAGCCTAGGCTTTTTGCCAGAAAATGAAAGTACGACAATAGGTTGCGTTCATGTGTACACAGTTTTTCAGCAATTGCAAAAACTATGTGGTAAGGCGTTGTACGTTTCTTGGCTGTCAAAAGATGGCTGGCTACGAACAATGCGAAAGCCATGGCGGTCTTGGCGGCTAAGGCTGGCGGTGGGACAATAGCGGCCTTAGCAAGAGGAGCAAAATGATGGCCACAGCCAGCGCATATCACATTCTGGTGAAAACCCAGCAAGAGGCCGAGAAGCTGCTTGAACAGCTGAAAAAAGGGGCCGACTTTAACAAGCTGGCCAAGCAGCATTCCTTGTGCCCCTCCAAGCGAAGAGGCGGTGACTTAGGGGAGTTTCGCAAGGGCGATATGGTCAAAGCCTTTGACAATGTGGTCTTTAAAAAGCCGCTTTTTGAAGTGCATGGCCCGGTGAAAACCAAGTTTGGCTGGCATCTCATTAAAACGGTGTACCGCTCCACTGATATCAAATAAAAAAGGCCGCTAAGCGGCCTTTTTTACAGCGCGTTGCCACTGACCTTAAGTAGTGCCGCACCATGGGCTGGAAGCGTAATGTGCCGGGTGTCTGTGACCAGCGGTTGGTGTGCCCAAAGGTCGCGAAGGGTCGCCAGTTGGCTTAAACCGGCGTCTTTGGCGCTAAATTCGATGCTCTGGGGTTTATCGGTGCGGTTAAAGAGCGCCAGGGCAACGGCGCCGCCAGCAAGGGGCTTGACCCAAATCTCAGCGCCGTCTTCTTTTCGAACCGCTTGCCCCTGGATCCCCAGGGCGTCTTGGTCGATGGCGATCACTTCGGGGTTTTCCAGCAGGCTGGCGGTTTGCCGGTCCATGTTGCGAAGGTCGTGGCCCATCAATAGCGGCGCGGCTGACATGGCCCATAGGGTCATGTGGGTGCGGTATTCTTCAACACTCATGCCGCCGTTGCCCACTTCCAGCATGTCCGGGTCGTTCCAGCCGCCGGGGCCGGCATGTTGGGGGCTGCCGTTGCCATCAAAGCCGAGCTTGGCCATTACCTGATACTTATCTTCAATGTCGCCTGTGGTGCGCCACAGGTGGCCACCGACATTTCTCCCCCAACTGCCGACATCGCCGCGGCCGTATTCGCAAAGGCTATAGACGATGGCGCGGCCGGTGGCGCGCAGTGCCTGGCCCATCTCTTGGTAGCTGGCACGGATCTGCTCGGCGCTTTGATAGAAGGCCTCGCCCGAGCACAGATCGTATTTCAAATAATCAATGCCCCAGGCGGCGTAGGTGGCGGCGTCTTGCTGAATATGGCCGTAGCTGCCCTCGTAACCGGCGCAGGTTTTGGGGCCAGGAGAGCTGTAAATCCCCAGTTTGAGGCCCTTGCCATGCACGTAATCGGCCAGGGCTTTCATATCGGGAAAGCGGGAGTTGGGCCGAATTTGGCCATCGGCGCCGCGCTGGCCTTGCCAGCCGTCGTCGATATTGATGTAGCGATACCCGGCGTCGCGAAGGCCGGAGCTGACCATGGCATCGGCAATTTCGCGCACTGTTTTATCGTCGATGTGATCGGCAAACTTGTTCCAGCTGCTCCAGCCCATGGGCGGTGTTTGGGCAAGGCCATCAGGCTTTAGCTCGGCATAAGGGGGCAGGGCGGTTAGATGAAAGCGGCGCTTTTCGGCGTCGGCTTGGCTGCCACGCACCGCATCGTTATCGAGCTTGCCGTACCAGACCTCGCCAGTGACATGGAGCTTGTCGCCGTCAAGGCGAGCCGTCCAGGTTTTAACCGGGACCCGGGCATTGCCATTGAATATACCAAAGGTGGCCACCCCGTCTTTCACTGCCAGGTCTTTCATCGGCATGGGGCCGTACCAGTCGGTGGTCATGGTGCCGGTGTAACCATCTCCCTGGGCCTTTATCTCTATCATTCGCACCCCGGGGAAGTCCTGAACCTCTTTACCAAAAAGCCAGACCCCGGCTAGCGGGCTGGCCTGCTGGCTTTGGCAAGCAGACAGCGCCAAGGCTGCTAGCAGGCTGACACCTGCCATAGGGAAGTAACGCATGATCATCGCCGATTCCTTTTTGTATACGGTATATAAAATACCATTAACACAATCAGCGGAGTATTCACAAGCGGCAAGGGTAGGGAGAGGAGGCCCTTCAACAGGGTGGATGGCACCGGGTTGGGCCTGTTACCCGGTTCTTGTATCGGCAGGAGGTACTGCACCTAGATCACCCAAAGTCAGAAAAGCAAAAGCCACCCGAAGGTGGCTTTTTAATATGGTGGGTGATACCGGATTGGACCTGTTACCCCCGGTTCTTGTATCAGCGGGAGGTGCTGCACCTTGGCAATCGTAATAAAGCAAAAAGCCACCCGAAGGTGGCTTTCTAATATGGTGGGTGATACCAGATTTGAGCCTGTTATCCCCGGTTCTTGTATCAGCGGGAGGTGCTCTCGCGGAAGACAAAAACCAATTTATATGGTGGGTGATACCGGGTTCGAACCAGTGACCCCCTCCTTGTAAGGGAGGTGCTCTCCCAGCTGAGCTAATCACCCTAAATCTGTGGTGGCGTCCTGGGAAGCGTGACGACACGTTGTATATGGTGGGCGATACCAGGTTTGAGCCTGTTATCCCCGGTTTTTGTATCAGCGGGAGGTGCTCTCGCGAAAGACAAAAACCAATTTATATGGTGGGTGATACCGGGTTCGAACCAGTGACCCCCTCCTTGTAAGGGAGGTGCTCTCCCAGCTGAGCTAATCACCCTAAATCTGTAGTGGCGTCCTGGGAAGAGTGACGACACGTTGTATATGGTGGGTGATACCAGCTTCGAGCCTGTTATCCCCGGTTCTTGTATCCGCGGGAGGTGCTCTCGCAGAAGACAAAAACCAACTTGTATGGTGGTGATACCAGGTTTGAGCCTGTTATCCCCGGTTCTTGTATCAGCGGGAGGTGCTCTCGCAGAAGACAACAACCAATTTATATGGTGGGTGATACCGGGTTCGAACCAGTGACCCCCTCCTTGTAAGGGAGGTGCTCTCCCAGCTGAGCTAATCACCCTAAATCTATAGTGGCGTCCTGGGAAGCGTGACGACACGTTGTATATGGTGGGCGATACCAGATTTGAGCCTGTTATCCCCGGTTCTTGTATCGGCGGGAGGTGCTCTCGCAGAAGACAAAAACCAATTTATATGGTGGGTGATACCGGGTTCGAACCAGTGACCCCCTCCTTGTAAGGGAGGTGCTCTCCCAGCTGAGCTAATCACCCTAAATCTGTAGTGGCGTCCTGGGAAGACTGACGACACGTTTTAATTTGGCTGGCAGGTTCCTCGAGAGGAATAGGGTGGGAAATATCGAGTTGGACTCGTTATCCCCGGTTCTTGTATCAGCGGGAGGTACTTTCCCTATCTAAACAAGAACAGTGGTGGGTGATACCGGGTTCGAACCAGTGACCCCCTCCTTGTAAGGGAGGTGCTCTCCCAGCTGAGCTAATCACCCCTGCCATGTGGAGCGGTATTATAGGGAGGGCTTTTTCACTGTCAACCCAATTCACCGCAACCCCGCTTGAATGCTGAATTTTTCAGCGCCTTGGGTGTTTGGGTCCCTTGGTTGCGGTGCTAGAATAAGCCCCTTGTCCCGCTCCGGCCTTTCAACAGATAAGTGTGTCCATGAAAGTCAAAACTCGCTTTGCTCCCAGTCCTACTGGTTTTCTTCACGTTGGCGGCGCCCGCACCGCTCTGTATTCCTGGCTGTTCTCCCGCCATCACCATGGCGAGTTTGTGCTGCGTATTGAAGACACCGATCTGGAACGTTCCACTCCAGAAGCCATTGAAGCCATCATGGATGGCATGAACTGGCTGGATCTGAAATGGGACGAAGGCCCTTACTACCAAACCAAACGTTTTGACCGTTACCGCGATGTCATCGCGCAGATGTTCGAAGCCGGCACGGCTTATAAATGCTATTGCTCCGTCGAGCGCCTCGACGCCATGCGTGAAGAGCAAATGGCCAAGGGCGAGAAGCCCCGTTATGACGGCAAATGCCGCCATGACCACAGCGAGCATGGCAGCGACGAGCCGTTCGTTATCCGTTTCAAAAACCCCGAAGACGGCAGCGTTATCTTTGATGACCAAATCCGCGGCCCCATCGAGATTGGCAACAAGGAACTGGACGACTTAATCATCCAGCGCACCGACGGCAGCCCCACCTACAACTTCTGTGTGGTGGTCGACGACTGGGACATGGGCATCACCCACGTGGTGCGTGGTGAAGATCACATCAACAACACGCCGCGCCAAATCAACATCCTCAAAGCTCTGGGCGCGCCGGTGCCGGTGTATGCCCACGTGTCGATGATTTTGGGCGACGACGGTAAAAAACTCTCCAAGCGCCATGGCGCCGTGTCGGTCATGCAATACCGCGACGACGGCTACCTGCCCCAGGCGCTGCTCAACTACCTGGTGCGTCTGGGCTGGTCCCATGGCGACCAAGAAGTGTTCAGCATCCAGGAGATGGTCGAGCTCTTTACCCTCGAAGCGGTCAACAAAGCCGCCAGCGCCTTTAACACCGAAAAGCTCAACTGGCTGAACAACCACTACATCCGTACCTTGCCGGCAGCGGAAGTGGCCAAGTTCCTTGAGTGGCACATGGCTGACCAAGCCATCGACACCAGCAATGGCCCAAGCCTTGAGGCCGTGATTGCCGTGCTGGGTGAGCGGGTCAATACCCTCAAGGAACTGGCTGCCCAAAGCCGTTACTTCTTCGAAGACTTCAGCGAGTTTGAAGAAGGCGCCGCCAAGAAACACCTGCGCCCCGTGGCCAAAGAGCCACTGGAGCTGGTGCAGGCGAAGCTGGCCGCACTGAGCGACTGGACAGTTGAAGCCATCCACGACGCCATCCAAGGTACCGCCGACGAACTGGGTGTGGGCATGGGCAAAGTGGGCATGCCGCTGCGCGTTGCCATCACCGGCGCCGGCCAGTCTCCGTCGCTGGATGTGACCGCGCACCTTATCGGTAAAACCCGCTGCCTGGCCCGTCTGGACCAAGCCGTTGATTTTATCGCCAAACGCGCCGCTGACTGACAAAAGCGTGTTGACAGGAAAATAGGGGCTGCATAGAATGCGCCTCGCACTGAAGGGGAGCACGCCTCCCCTATCATTGGGGCTATAGCTCAGCTGGGAGAGCGCTTGCATGGCATGCAAGAGGTCGGCGGTTCGATCCCGCCTAGCTCCACCAAATAAAGATTGCGGCTTCATAGCGGTAATCAGCTCTGAAAAGAGCAATAATTCGGCCTGCACCAGCAAAGCAGGTTGATACAAGATTTTGGGGTTATAGCTCAGCTGGGAGAGCGCTTGCATGGCATGCAAGAGGTCGGCGGTTCGATCCCGCCTAGCTCCACCAATTAAAACATCAGTTACCTAGAACTGATGGGGTGATAGACAGAATATGTCGCTCGGTTTTGCCAGCAAAACCTCACCTTACAAAATTTGCTGCGACGCAGTGCGTCGAAATCGCAAATTTTGTCCCCTTCGTCTAGAGGCCTAGGACACCGCCCTTTCACGGCGGTAACAGGGGTTCGAATCCCCTAGGGGACGCCACAATTTGGGGCTATAGCTCAGCTGGGAGAGCGCTTGCATGGCATGCAAGAGGTCGGCGGTTCGATCCCGCCTAGCTCCACCAAATAAAACATCAGTTACCTAGAACTGATGGGGTGATAGACAGAATATGTCGCTCGGTTTTGCCAGCAAAACCTCACCTTATAAAATTTGCTGCGACGCAGTGCGTCGAAATCGCAAATTTTGTCCCCTTCGTCTAGAGGCCTAGGACACCGCCCTTTCACGGCGGTAACAGGGGTTCGAATCCCCTAGGGGACGCCAATTTAGAACTGAGGTAATGCTTACCAGAAGCGTTCCCTAGGGGTGAGAAACCCTGCAGTTCGACTAAAACGCAACGCGTTTTAGAACAGCCGAAAGGCTGGCCCGAAGGGCGAAACGCGCCGCGTTTCGTAATCCCCGAGGGGACGCCACAATTTGGGGCTATAGCTCAGCTGGGAGAGCGCTTGCATGGCATGCAAGAGGTCGGCGGTTCGATCCCGCCTAGCTCCACCAATTAGGAACAAAGCGGATTTCGGTCATGCCGGAAAAGAGGTCGGTGGCAAAGGTTGCCCCGTTCGCTACCGCCTAGCTCCACCAAAAACAAAGGCCACTCATTCGAGTGGCCTTTTTCTTTTTCAGAACGGCAGAGCAACTGCCGCGCAATCAGAGCCTCGATAAAGAACTGCTGTATGAGCCGTCCCTGGCGCCGCCTGCCGGCTCGCACGTCCTGTGCTCGCGTAAAGCTGCGCCCAAAGCCGTGCTTCGGGCTTCGAGCTTTACCCCGCCTAGCTCCACCAATTAGGAACAAAGCGGATTTCGGTTATGCCGGAAAAGAGGTCGGCGGCAAAGGTTGCCCCGTTCGCTACCGCCTAGCTCCACCAAAAACAAAGGCCACTCGAAAGAGTGGCCTTTTTCTTTTTCAGAACGGCAGAGCAACTGCCGCGCAACCAGAGCCTCGATAAAGAACTGCGGTATGAGCCGTCCCTGGCGCCGCCTGCCGGCTCGCACGTCCTGTGCTCGCGTAAAGCTGCGCCCAAAGCCGTGTTTCAGGCTTCGAGCTTTACCCCGCCTAGCGCCACCAAACCCCAAGACCGCCTGCGGGAGTGGCCTTTTATGGGACTTATTACTGCGGGTGAGCCCATCTCAGGCAAGGCTGCTGCCTGCTGGCGTGGTCATATTGGTGCAGTGGGCTTCGGGTTTTAAGATTTACGCCGCGCTTTTATTGATCTGTTTTATGGAGAAAGCCCTGCTTGGGCAATAGGATAGAAGTGACATAACAATCAAGCAGCAAGGGTGGGCGTTATGGACGCATTCTGGGTTTCATTTGGCATTTTCTGCTTTGGCATTGCCATGCTGGGGTTTGGCTTTAACGACCGGGCCCAAAACTCCGGTGTGTTGATGATGTGGATAGGTACCCTCGCCATCCTTGGCTTGATTTGCTATCGCATCTTTGTGGCTATTGTTTAGCGAAGGGCGGGGCTCACATCCTGCCACACCGCTTCCATGATCAGCGGCTGGGCTTTGGCGGTGGGGTGAATGCCGTCGGCTTGGATCATGCCGTTATCAAGGGCGATGTCCTTACCGAAAAAGGGCAGCCAAGAAGCGCCAGTGGTGTCGGCAACGGTTTTAAAAGTGGCCTTGAAGCGGTCGAGGTAACGGGGGCCGTAATTGGGGGGTAGCCAAATCTCCATCACCATCACCTTGGCGCCCGCCTGCTGGCTGAGGCGGACCATCTTTTCGAGGTTTTCCTGCATGGTGGCGATGGGGTAGCCGCGCAGGCCGTCATTGCCGCCCAGCTCAATCAGCACCAGGGCCGGCTTTTGTTCCTTGAGGATGGCCGGCAGTCTTCTTAGGCCGCCGGCGGTGGTTTCGCCGCTGACGCTGGCATTGACCACCTGCCAGCCGTCGGCTTGGTCTTTAACCTTATCAGACAGCAGCTTGACCCAGGTTTGGTCGGTTTTAAGGCCATAACCGGCGCTCAGGGAATCGCCCATGATAAGCAGCGTCTTGCCCCAGCCAAAGGGACTGACAATCAGCAGCAATAACAGCAGTTTGCGCATGGCGGGTTCCTTTATCAGTGGGTGGTGCCGGCGCTGGTGTGAAGCTCATCGCCTCCGGCCAGCAGGGCATCAATCAGTACCTTCAGGGCGGTTATCTGCTCGGCAAGGGCCATGGCTGGGGCGTGGCCGTTACGCTCGGCCTGCTCCGGTAAAAAGGGAATATGGACAAACCCTACCGAAGGCCTAGAGAGAAGGCTTTGTGCCAGGTGGCAAGCGCCGAAGAATACATGGTTGCACACATAGGTGCCGGCACTGAACGATACCTGGGCCTCGATTTGCTTTTCCTTCAGGGCCGCTGTCAGGCGTTTAACCGGCAGTGAGGCAAAATAGGCGTTGGGCGCTCCTTCGATAACGGCGCTATCCACCGGCTGGGCACCGGCGTTGTCGGGAATGCGGGCGTCGTTGAGGTTGATGGCGACCTTTTCAAGGCTAATACCGCTTCGCCCACCGGCTTGGCCTACCGAAAGAATGATCTCTGGCTCCAGCGCCCTTGCCACATCCCCCAGCACCTCTAGGCTTTTATCAAACACGCAGGGCAGCATCAGGCTCACCACCGCGTCGCGGTAGCCCGCCAGGGCCTTTACCGCCTCCCAGGAGGGGTTGATAGGCTCGCCCCCGAAGGGTTCGAAGCCGGTCAGCAATATCTTCATAACAACCACCATAACAGCAGGATATTGGCCCCCAGCAACATCAGGCCGGTGGGCAACTGGGCTTTTATCACCCCATGCCGGTCGTCCAGTTCCAGCAAGGCGGCGGGTACCAGATTGAAGTTGGCGGCCATGGGGGTAATCAGGGTACCGCAGTAGCCGCTGAACATGCCGATGGCCGCCATCACGGCCGGGTTGCCGTGGTAATCGTTGATAAGAAAGGGAATGCCGACACCAGCGGTTATCACAGGGAAAGCGGCAAAGGCGTTACCCATGATCATGGTAAACACCGCCATGCCAATGGCGTAGGCGGCGATGGCCCAAAATTCCACGCCCTTGGGAAGCACCTCGCCCACCAGGCTTGCCACGCTGTCACCGACGCCGGCCTTGGCAAACAAAATGCCCAAGGTGGCCAACATTTGCGGTAGCAGCAGTGCCCAGCCGATGGCGTCTACCAGGCGGCTGTTTTCTTTGAGCCCTTGTAGGGGCGACTCGCGGGTGAGACGGCAGGCAAGGGCAAAGGCGATAACGCAAGCGATGCCGAGGCTCACCAGGGTGGCGTTGCCCGACACCCAGTCAAAGCCCTGCTCCTTTAGCCAGGGAAAAGCGAGGCTGCCGGCAAGAGTGATGGCCGGAATACAAAGGGCCGGCCAGAACAGACGGCTGCCAAGGCGCAGCGCCCCTTGCTCACGGGCCTTGGCGTCGGGTTCTTGATGGGCCTTGGGTTTAACGAGGTTAAGCCCCCCCAATAGCCCCATCAAAAGCACCAGAGCGCCGCACAGCATTGGCGGCAGCCAGTCGCCCAGTAAAAACAGTAGCCCATACAATCCCCAAAACAGGCTTGAGGCCAAGCGCCTGGGGTGGCTGTTATCCAGGGCCGTTAATACGGCGTTACCCAACAGCAAAACCCCGGCCAGGGCGTAGAAAAAACTGATACTCACCGCGGCCTCCGCAGCCAGCCTTTGGCCAGTTGTCTGTCTAAGTACAGCACCCGGCTGCCATGGATCAACAGCGCGCAAAGGGCGGTGGGAATGCCCCAAAAGGCGATATGCAGCGGCTCCACGTCAATGCCGTTTTCGGTGAGAAAGCTGTGCATCAGCATCACCGCGCCAAAGGCCACAAAGATGTCTTCGCCGAAAAAGAGGCCAACGTTGTCGGTAGCGGCGGCCATGGCGCGAAGCCTTTGCTGCTCTTCATGGCTGAGCGGGCCAAAGGCCTTGCCAGCAGCGCCTTCGGCCATGGGCGCCAGCAAGGGGCGCACCATCTGCGGGTGGCCGCCAAGGCTGGTAAGGCCGAGGGCGGCGGTGACTTCCCGGGCCAGCAGGTACAGCGCCAGCAGGCGCCCAGCGGAGATGCGTTTAAAGCGGCCAATCCAGTTGCCGGCTTGTTCGCGTAGGCCGTTACGCTCCAAAAGGCCGATAACGGCCAGCGGCAGTACCAAAATCAGGCTCAAAGTGCGGGTGTGGGTAAAACCTTCGCCCAGATAGCGCAGAATTTGGGTAAAGGGCAGGGCGGCGGCAAGGCCGGTTGCCACCCCGGCCAGGGTCACCACCAGCAACGGATTGGCGCGAAGGGCAAAGCCGACAACCACCACCAATACCCCCAGCAATGGCCAGTAGGAAACGGCGTCCATCAGGGGGCCTCGATATGAATGCCAAGGGCGCCAAGGCGCTGATGGAGGCGCTTGGCAAGGCTCAGGGCATGGGCGTTGTCCCCGTGCAGGCAGAGGGTCTGAGCGGCAAGGGCAACGGGCTGGCCGTTAGCGGCGATAACCTCACCGCGCTGCACCATGGCCAGCACCTGGGCTTGCACCTCGTCGTCGTCACTCAATACCGCCCCCGGCTGGCTGCGGGGCATCAGGCTGCCATCACTTAAATAGCGCCTATCGGCAAAGACTTCGGATACGCTCTCAAGCCCAATGTTTTGGGCCGCTTGAAGCGACAGGCTACCGGCCAGGCCATAGAGCTTGAGTTTAGGGTCGAGGGCCTTGACGGCTTTGGCGATGGCGCCAGCCAAGTCTGCGTCTTGGGCGGCCTGGTTATAGAGGGCGCCGTGGGGTTTGACGTGGTGCAATACCCCGCCCCTTGCCTCCACCAGGGCTTTGATAGCGCCGCATTGGTAGAGCACCAGGTCGAACACCGCATTGGGGCTCAGCGCCATGGGGGTGCGGCCAAAGTTGGCTTTATCGTCAAAGCTGGGGTGAGCGCCGATGGCGACGTTGTGCTCCAGGGCCAAGTCGATGGTGCGGGCGCTAAGGGCCACATCGCCAGCATGAAAGCCACAGCTGATGTTGGCCGAGCTCACCAGCGCCATCAGCTCCCGGTCAAAAGGCGCGCCTTCGCCAAGATCGGCATTAAAATCAATTCGCTGCAACGTACTGCTCCACATGCTTGAGGTAATCGCAGTGCTGCTGCCAGGCCTGGCGCGCCTCGTCCTGGGTGGTGGGGATAAAGCTTATTTGCCGCCCCGGGCCCAGTTGCCCCATCTGCCACAGATCGCTTGCCACGATCACCCCAAATACCGGGTAGCCGCCGGTGGCCTGGGCATCGACCCCAAGGATGATGGGCTGGCCATTGGCCGGCACCTGCACCGTACCTGGCACCACCCCGTGTGAGGGCAGCTCGTCCCCCACCAGCCGGTGCAGGCTGGGGCCAGCCAGGCGATAGCCCATGCGGTTGGCATCGGCAGTGATTTTCCAGTCGGTGTGCCAGAAAATGCCTTGGGCCAGTTTGTCGAAGGTTTGAAACTCCGGCCCCGGCAGCACCCTAAGGCGCCCGGTTTCCGGCACCCTCACATAAAGCGGGCCGTTAAAGTCACCGGCTGGTTGCCAATCAAGCTCCTCGCCGGTGGCAAGGGGCTTATTGAACCCCGAGCCCAGATCCACACTGGCAGAGCCCAGTACCTTGGGCGCAGCTATCTCGCCGCTCAGGGCCAGGTAGGCGCGAAAGCCGTGCTTGGGCTGGCGAAAGTGCAGAATTTGCCCGGGCTCGACCTTAAAACGCCAACCTGGGGTAATGGGCTCGCCGTTAAAGCTGGCGCCAAGGTCGGCGCCGGTCAGCGCTACCCAGCCGGCCTTTTTAAAGCGCAGCTGGGTCTGGCCGAAGGTGATTTCGATTGCCGGGGCGTCGGCCGGTTTTTTCAGCAGCAGATTGGCCACCGCCAGGGCCAAAGGGTCCATGGCGCCGCCAGCGGGTATCCCCTGGCTGCGATAACCGGGGCGGCCGCCGTCTTGGATGCTGGCCATGATGCCGCCTTTGAGCACTTCAATCACGGCTCACCTCAAACTGAATTTGGTCGCCGGGCTGCAACAGGGCCGGGGGCCTTTGGTTGATGTCAAAAAGCGGCGAGTCGGTGTAGCCGATGATCTGCCAGCCGCCCGGGCTTTGGCGCGGGTAAATACCGGTTTGCTGGCCGGCAATGGCCACGGCCCCGGCCGGTACCTGCAGCCTCGGCTCGGCGCGCCTTGGCATGGCCAGGCGTTTATCCATGCCGGTCAGATAGGCAAAGCCGGGCATAAAGCCGACAAAGGCCACCTCGTAAACCACCTGGCTGTGGCGGGCGATCACCTTATCTTCGGTAAGACCGGTGTATTCGGCAACCTGATGCAGGTCCGGCCCTTTGTAGCGCACCGGGATGCGGTGCAATTTGCCCACGTTGGCCGCTTCTGGTCGCTCTTGCCACAGCGCCAGCGCCTTTTGGGCCACCGGCGCCATGGGGCAGGCCGGGCTTTCCAGTAATAAGGTCAGGTTGCCCATGCCGGGCACGGTTTCGCTTACCCCTTGGCAAGCCGCCAGTTGTTTGGCCAACCAGTGCAACTGGCGCTGGGCCTGGGTATCGCACTGATCCAAGGTCAGCACCAGCGCCCTGTCTCCTAAGGCAGACCAGGTTAAATTCATAAAGATCCCCCAAATGTCATGGCCTTAAGCTATCCGGTCTGCGGCCAAATTGCATCTTAACTGCGACTAACGGCTAACAGCCGCTGCCCGCTTGGCGGCAACGGCAAAGGCGGTTAAGGTCAAATAGATGCTGCCCTACAGGATGCCCCCATGAGTAATGCCGTAATTGAAGTGCGCCAATTGGCCAAGTCTGTTGTCAGTGCCGATGGTACCGCCCTTGAGATCTTGAGCGGCGTTGAACTCAAGGTCGAGGCCGGCCAGACGCTTGCCATCATGGGCGCCTCCGGCTCCGGTAAATCGACGCTGCTTGGGCTCTTGGCGGGGTTGGACCAGCCCAGCAAAGGCTCGGTGAGCCTCTCGGGTAAAGACATGGCCAAACTCAGCGAAGATGAGCTTGCCGCCCTTCGCGCCAGTGAGCTGGGGTTTGTGTTCCAGCAGTTTTTGCTTATCCCAAGCCTGACCGCCCTTGAAAACGTGATGATGCCCGCCGAGCTCAAAGGCGACCGCGACGCCCGTCCCCGCGCCAGCGAGCTGCTGGAACGGGTGGGGCTGGGTAAACGGCTGGGGCATTTCCCGGCGCAGCTTTCCGGCGGCGAGCAGCAGCGGGTAGCCATTGCCCGCGCCTTTATCACCAACCCGGCGCTGCTTTTTGCCGACGAGCCCACCGGCAACCTCGACACCCACACCGGCGAGCACGTGGCCGACCTGTTGTTTGCCCTTAACCGCGATTTTGGTACCACCCTCATTTTGGTAACCCACGACCCGGTGCTGGCCCGGCGCTGCCAACGGGTGCTGAGCCTCAAAGACGGCCGCCTGGAGGTGCAGGATGATGCGGCCTGAGCTGATTGGCCGCTTTTTCTGGCGGGAGCTGAAACGGGCCGATGTGCTTATCATGCTGTTTGCCATCTTGCTGGCGGTGGCGTCGGTGGTGTCGCTGGCAAGGTTTTCCGAGGTGCTGAGCCAGGCCTTTAACCGCAAAGGCTCGAGCTTTTTGGCGGCCGACCTGGTGCTGCGTTACAGCCAGCCGTTACCTAAGGCCTTTAGCGCCAAAATCGAGCAAAGCGGTCTTACCCAAAGCCGCCAGACCCGCTTTTCCACCATGCTTATTCACGATGATGCCATGCAGCTTGGCGCCGTTTATGCCGTCGACAACCACTATCCGCTGCGCGGCGAGGTGAAAGTGGCCGACAGCCTCACCGGAGCGGTGCAGGTGGCAAGGGGCGGCCCGGCTCCCGGCGCCATCTGGCTGGACCCTCGGCTGGCCCAGGCCCTTGGGGTCAAACGGGGTGACAGCATCGAGGTGGGCTATGCGAGCCTTAAACTGACCCGCTTTTTGATTGAGGCGCCAGACGTGGGCCTTAACGTCTTTGCCGCCGCGCCGCCGGCGCTGATGAACCAGGCGGACCTTGCCGCGACTCGCATCATCCAGCCAGGCTCCAGGGTCAGCTGGCGCTGGCTCTTTACCGGCTCTCCCAAGGCCCTTAAAGACTTTGAAGCGAGTTTTGACGGCGAGCTGCCCCCCAGCGCCGAATTTACCGATATCAGCCGGGCCAACTCGCCCATCAGCGTGGCCCTGAAACGGGCCGACCGGTTCTTGCTGCTCTCAAGCCTGATGGGAGTGCTGCTGGCGGCGGTGGCCATCGGTGTGGCGGCGCGGCGTTTTTGCGACTCGCATATCGACACCGTGGCCCTTATCAAGGCCCTGGGAGGCTCGCGCCGCCAAGTGGTGGCACTCTTTGCCGGCCAGCTGCTATTGGTGCTGGGCACCGGCTCGCTGCTGGGCCTGGGGGTGGGCCTCGGCCTTGTCAAAGTGCTTGTCGCCCAATACGGCGACATGCTGCCCAAAGAGCTGCCCCCCGCCACCTGGGAGCCTTTATGGCTGGGGCTGGCGGTGGGCAGCATCTGCACTCTGGCGTTTGCCGCCTGGCCGCTTTGGCGGCTTTTAAAAGTGCCGCCCATCCATGTATGGCGCGAAGGGGCTGGCCAGCAAGGGCAGGGGCGGAGCCATTATCTGCTGGTTTTGGTGGCGCTCTTTGCGGCGGTGGGGCTGTTCACCCGTGACCTCAAGCTCACCCTAGCGGTGGCGGCCGGGGTTGGGGTGGCAGTGGTGGCGGTGGCGGTCGTCAGCATGGTGCTTTTAAAACTCTTGGGCCGCACCCGGCATCTGGGCGGCGCCTGGCGCCTGGCGGTGGCTGGCCTTGAGCGGCGCCGGGGCGCCACCTTGGTGCAACTGGGCAGTTTTACCCTGGCGCTGATGCTGATGATCTTGGTGCAGCTTATCAAGACCGACTTATTAGCCGATTGGCAAAAAAGCCTGCCGGAAGACGCTCCCAACTACTTTGTGGTGAACGTGGCGCCCCAGGAAGTGCAAGACGTGGAAAGCTTCCTTGGCCAGTACGGCACCCAATCGTCCGATCTCTACCCCGTGGTGCGGGCACGCTTGGTGGCCATCAATGGCGAAGAAACAAGCGAGCCCGGCGCCGAGGGCGACGACAACGCCCGTGGCGGCCGGGTAGGTATAGACAGGGAACTGAACCTCACCTGGCGCCAGGGTCTGCCGCCCCAAAATACCCTCATCGAGGGCAAGTGGTGGCCCGAGGATGACGCTCAAGGTGAGGTGTCAGTGGAGTCTGGGGTGGCCAAGCGCCTTAACCTGAAACTCGGCGACAGCGTCACCTTTCGGCTGGGGGCCGACGATTTCTCGGCCAAGGTCACCAGTATCCGCAAGGTGGACTGGCAGTCCATGCAGCCCAACTTTTTCATGATCTTCAGCCCGGCGGTGCTTAAAGACTTCCCGGCCAGTTATATCGCCAGTTTTCATCTAGACAGCCAATACCGGCCGCAGCTTGCCGAGCTGCTTCGAGGCCATCCCACCCTGACCCTGATTGACGTGGACGCCATTCTCAGCCAGATCCGAAGCCTTATTGGCCAGGTGGCGCTGGCGCTGCAATTTGTCTGGGTGCTGGTGGTGGCAGCGTCGTTGTTGGTGCTGCTGGCGGCGGTGCAGGCCAGCCTGGATGAACGGCGCCGCGACCTTGGCGTGCTGCGCACCCTTGGCGCCTCGGATAAAACCCTGTTTCGCGCCTTAGGGATAGAGTTCCTGCTGCTCGGTGCCCTGGCGGGGCTGATGGCGGGGCTGACCAGCCAGCTCAGCCTGTACTTACTGCAAACCCAGGTGCTGGAGCTACCGGTGAACCTGCATTGGTTGCTGGCGGTATCGGCCCTGGTGGGCGGCGCTATCGGCGTGGCGCTGCCAGCCCTGTTGCGGCTCTGGCCGCTTCTTAGGCGCACGCCGCTTCGGCTTATTCAGAGCTAACGGCCTACCAGCAGTAGCTCTTCCATGGCCAGCAGGATGCGCTCGACCGGCAGGTCGGGCATTTCTTCGCGAAGGCCGGCCACAATCCGCGCCGCCGGTTTGGGCACCTTGGCCAGTTCCAACAAGCGCCGGGCTACCATGCCCGGCACGAAGATGGAGGCTTTGGTCGGGCTTTGGGCACTGGAAACAATAGTGCCGGGGCTTAACGAAGGCTGGGTGGTGCGAAAGCGCCAGAAATCGGCGCCGGCCCAGCGCTGCTCGGCCTGATAAAGCTGGCCGTGGCTGCGAAGGTAATGGCTAAACTCCCGAGCCAGGCTATCGTGATAGGCCCATAAGAATTTATTCGAACCTCCCAAGCTTTCCACCACCGCTCTGGCGGCCTGAACCCCGGTGCAAAGGGCATGGCTAAGGCCGCTTTCGGCCACCGGATCGTGGGCGGCAGCGGCGTCACCGGCCGCCACTATGGGGGCGTCCATGGCCGGGCGCAGCAGCGCCGAAAAGGCCGGTTTGGCCCGAGGCGTGGGCAGTATCGGTGGGCGCTCTACCTGCGCTGCGATATGGCGGCTTTGGGCCAGCAGGGCAAACCAGCCCTGGGGGGAGGCGAGCCGATGCTTTCTCACCAGCTCCATGTCACTCATCAAGGACACCACGGTGCGCCCGTCGCTTTGGGGCACCGCGCTCCACCAGCCCCATTCATTACTCTCCACCCGCGCTGTGTCATCAGCGTCAGGGTGTTTGGGCAGCCAGTTGGAGAGGCTCAAGAGGTTGTCGTAGCGCACCCTGTTGGCGCCGGCCAGCAGCGACCAAGGCGAGGTGCGCCCAGCGGCATCTATCAGGTAGCGACAAGCGATAGTGCTGTCGCGGTTGTCTTTGTCCGTGACCTGCAACTGCCAGCCATTGACGGTGCGATGGGCCTGGCGCAGCTGGCTGCGGGTCGATACCTGGCCACCACTTGCCTTGACTTGTTCTGCCATCAGCAAATCGAAGGCCCGCCGGTTGATATGCCAGCTGTGGCCGAACTGGCCAAAATGTGGCGCGTCGTCATCGAGCCAAGGGTGGCCCCAGGCGCTTTGCTGACCCCAAAGGCTCAAGGGCTGTTGCTGGCAAAGGGGCTCCCACACCCCCAGGTATTGCAGCAGATCGCACATGCCGGCCGAAATGGCTTCGGCCACCTTTTCTTGCTGGTAATCACCCCGCTCCAGCACCAATATCGACAGCGCTGGCTGCTTTAGCAGGGTCAGGGCCGCCGCCGTACCGGCCGGGCCGCCGCCAATTACCACCACATCAAAGTAGGCGGCAGGCTCCAAAGGCAGGGCAGCGTTCATCATGGGCGCCCCCGACGGGAGGCAAAAAAGGTCACGAGTGGGGGTAAAACACGGGTGGTACTTGGGGTCATGAGTGCCGTTCCCTGACGCTGCAAAATTGCCGTGATACATCCTGTATGGCTTTGAGTGTTATTGGCATTTTGCCAATAAGCAACAAAAAAACGCCTTATTTTACCTACTTAGCATTTATACCCTATGGGGTATATTGATCTTTCCGTGCTCTCTTAATACCCTTGGGGGTATAAGGAGGTGTGCCATGTCTTTACCCGTTTCAGCTTGTCATCTGTATCAAGATGGCCTGTTCTGCGCCGGTCAGCCCTCGGCCGAGGAGCTGGCGCTGTGCGCCGAGCAGGGCGTTAAAACCGTTATCAACCTGACCTTGAATAGTGAGCAGTCTTTTGACGAGCAACGCGTGGCGGCGGGTCTTGGCCTGTGCTATCACCACCTGCCCATCGCTGGCCCCAAGGATATGAACGCCGACAATTGCCAGGCACTGCGGGCCTTGCTGGCCGAGGCGCCCAAGCCGGTGCTGCTGCACTGCGGCACGGCCAATAGGGCGGGGGGTATGTTGGCGGCCATGGCTTATCACTGCGAAGGAGAGTCCTTGGACAGTGCTCTGGCCCAGGGACGCCGTGGTGGCCTGACCATGCTTGAAGGCGCGGTGCGCCAAGCCCTTTGTGGAGGTGAATGATGAACATCGACAAACTGGTGATGGGTTTTGCCGGCGCCATGGTGCTGGTAAGCCTGCTGCTGGCCTGGCTGGTCAGTCCCTATTGGCTGTGGCTAACCGCTTTTGTGGGCGCCAATCTGCTGCAAGCGTCCTTTACCGGCTTTTGCCCCCTGGCCATGGCGCTTAAAAAGCTCGGGGTCAAGGCCGGGCAGGCCTTTTAAGGAGCCATCATGCTGCGCTACCTGTTGCTGTTGGCCATGGCGTTGCCGGCTTTTGCCCAGACCCAAACCCTGACGCTGACCGAGCAGCCTTTGCCGGAGCTGCTGCAATTGCAGGGGCTGGTAGAAGCGCGTAACAGCGCCACCGTCTCGGCCCAGACCTCGGGCCGGGTTGCCGAGGTACGGGTGGACGTGGGCGACACCGTGGCGGCCGGCGACGTTATTGTCCGCATCAATAGCATCGAGCAGTCCCAGGCGCTCGACAGAGCCAATGCCAACCTGGCGGCAAGCCTTGCCAACCAGGTGCAGGCCGAGGGCGATTGGCAGCGCGTCAGTAGCCTGGTGGCCCGCAAGCTGTTGCCCAAGGCTGACCTTGACCGGGCCCGCAGCGCCCGCGATAACGCCGATGCCGCGGTTAAAGCGGCTAAAGCGGCGGCGGCCACCGCCAGCGAGCAGCTCTCTTATACCGCTATCCGCGCGCCCTACGGCGGCGTGGTCAGTGCCCGCTTGGTGGAGCCCGGTGAGCTGGTGCAGCCGGGTACGGCGCTGATGAGCGGCTTTGATCCCGCTACTTTGCGGGTACATGTGGAGCTGCCCCAGCAACTGGCGGCGAGCGCTCGCCAATTTGGCTGGGCCAGGGTGGCCGGTAAGGTGCCAACGGCGCTGCTGTTCTTTCCCACCGCCGACAGCCTCTCGGGCACCGTGCGACTGCGCCTGGCGCTGGCGGCCGATACCCAGGCGCTGCCCGGCCAGTGGTTGGCGGTCAGCGTCAAGGTGGGGGAGCACCAGGGTCTGCTGGTACCCAAAGATTTCATCGTGCAGCAAGGGGAGCTGACCCTGGTAAAAATGCAAGACGGCAGCTGGCGGGCGGTGCGCCTGGGCGGCACCTTTGGTGAGGAAGTAGAGGTACTCAGTGGCCTTGCCGGCGGCGAGGTGATAGTCCATGGCTAAGCTTGGCATCGCCGGGCGCCTGGCGGCCTGGGGCGAGCGCTCACGGCTGACGCCGCTGCTGGCGCTCTTTGGCTTGCTGCTGGGGCTGTTGGCGGCGGCTATCACGCCGCGAGAAGAAGAGCCGCAAATTGATGTCACCATGGCCGACGTGCAGGTGGCCTATCCTGGCGCCAGGGCAGCGGCGGTAGAGAGCGAGCTGGCAACGCCCCTTGAGCAGCACCTGGCGCGGATGAGCGGTATCGACCATCTCTATTCCCAGTCCCGCCCCGGCCAAGCGCTGGTAACGGTGCAGTTCAAAGTGGGTGTGCCCAGGGCCAAGGCCCAGACCGAGCTTTTTGATGCCATGGCATCCTGGCAAGGTAGCAGCGCTTATGGCCCGCCTCTGATTAACATCCGCGGCATTGACGATGTGCCCATTCTGGCCCTGACCTTAAGCGGCGAGGGCAGTCTTAAATCCCTTGCCGATACCCTCAAAGGGCCGCTGCAAAACGTGCCGGGGGTGCGGCAGGTGCGCATTATCGGCGCCGAGCCTGAGCAAGTTGAGCTGACCTTAAAGCCCGGCGCCATGAGCAGCCTAGGGGTGGATGTGGCCAGCCTCAGCCGCGCCATTGCCGCCCAAAACCCCAGCGCCCAGGCCGGTTATCGCTTGGGGGAGGGGCTCTTGATACCGGTGCAGGCCGGCAGTTTTATCAATGACTTGGACACCCTTAACAACCTGGTGGTGGCGGTGCGTGGCGGCAAGCCGGTGCGCTTGTCGCAGCTTGCCGATATTCACCAGGGGCCTTCGGTACCCAGCCGCTATGTGTGGACCCGCGATAAGGGCCAAGCGGCGGTACCGGCCCTGACCCTTGCCATCACCAAAAAGGCTGGCGAGAACGCGGTGAGCGTCTCCCAAGCGGTGCTGGCCCGGCTTGACACCCTAAAAGCCCAGTGGCTGCCGCCAGGGCTTAAGGTAGAGGTGAGCCGTAACTACGGCCAAACCGCCAACGACAAGGCCAATACCCTTATTCATAAGCTTATTTTTGCCACCCTCTCGGTGGTGGCGCTGGTGCTGTTTGCCTTAGGAAGGCGCGAGGCGCTGGTGGTGGGCAGCGCCGTGGTGCTGACCCTGGCAGTCACCTTGTTTGCCTCCTGGGCCTGGGGTTTTACCCTCAATCGGGTGTCGTTGTTTGCGCTGATCTTTTCCATCGGCATTTTGGTGGACGACGCCATCGTGGTAGTGGAGAACATCCACCGCCACCTGGGGATGGGCAAGCCGCTGCGCAGCGCCATTCCCGGCGCTGTGGACGAAGTGGGCGGCCCCACCATCCTGGCCACCTTTACGGTGATCGCCGCGCTGCTGCCCATGGCCTTTGTGTCGGGGCTGATGGGGCCTTACATGAGCCCCATTCCCATCAACGCCTCCATGGGCATGTTGCTGTCGCTGCTTATCGCGTTGACCGTAACGCCCTGGCTGGCCCGGCATCTATTGAAAGACAGCGCAGCGCACCCAGAGCAGCCGCCTCGCGCCCAGCGCTTTTTTACCTGGCTGATGGCGCCCTTTTTGGCCCGGCGCCGCAACCGCTACCTGCTGGGCTTTGGGCTGATTGGCCTTATTGCCTTGGCGTTGGGGCTGGCGGCCGTAGAAGCGGTGGTCTTAAAAATGCTGCCCTTTGACAATAAATCCGAGCTCAAGCTGGTACTGGACATGCCAGAGGGCACCAGCCTTGAGCGCACCAATGCCGTGCTGCTGGCCATGGCCAGAAAGCTCGATGCCATAGACGAGGTGGTGGCCACTCAAATCTACGCTGGCAGCGCCGCGCCCATCGGCTTTAACGGCCTGGTGCGCCAGTATTACCTGCGCCAGCAGCCCAACCTTGGGGACATTCAAGTCACCTTGGTGGACAAACACCAGCGCCACCGCTCCAGCCATCAGCTGGCGCTGGCCATTCGCCAATTGCTCACCCCCTTGACCCAAGGCGGCGTGCTCAAGGTGGTGGAAGTGCCCCCCGGGCCGCCGGTGTTGGCGCCCATCGTGGCCGAGGTGTACGGGCCGGATAACGCCAAGGCGGCGCGCACCGTGCAGCACGCTCTGGCCGCTACCCATGGCATTGTGGATTTGGATACCACCCTGGTGGCTGATGCCCGCGAGGAGCTGTGGCAGGTTAACCGCCAAAAGGCGGCGCAGCTTGGGGTCAGCCCCGAGGCGGTTACCCAGGCCTTGCAGGGGGCGCTCGGCGGCATTACCGTCAGCCATCTCGCGCTACCCGGCCAAACCGAGCCGGTGGCGCTGACCCTGCGCCTGCCCGGCAGTTGGCAGGGGCAGCTGGCCAACCTGATGAACATCACCGTGACCAGTAGCCAAGGGGTAAGCGTGCCGGTTGGCGAGCTGATTGAGCGCCAAAGCCGGCCTTTTGCCCAGCCCCGTTATCACAAGGATCTGCGCCCGGTGGTGTACGTCACGGCGGACATGGCCGGCAAGCTCGACAGCCCCCTTTATGGCCTTTTTGCCGCCGCCGGCAAGCTCACCTTGCCGCAACGCTTTACCCACCAGCCTGACACCTGGACCGGCGCCGCCGTCAAATGGGACGGCGAATGGCAAATTACCTTTGAGACCTTTCGCGACATGGGGCTTGCCTACGCTGTGGGGCTGCTGCTGATTTATCTGTTGGTGGTGGGGCACTTTGGCAGCTACGCCACGCCGCTGGTGATCATGGCGCCGATCCCGCTTACCCTGATTGGCATCATGCCGGGCCATGCACTCCTTGGCGCCCAGTTCACCGCCACCTCGATGATCGGCATGATTGCCCTGGCGGGCATTATTGTTCGCAACTCGATTTTGCTGGTGGATGTCATTCGCCATGAGGTGGCGGCGGGCATGAGCCTGGATGAGGCAGTGGTATTTGCCGCCAGCGTGCGGGCCAAACCGATAGTGCTGACCGCCGTTGCCGCCATGCTGGGAGCAACCTTTATCCTCGATGACCCCATCTTCAATGGCCTCTCCATCAGCCTTATTTTTGGGATGGCGGTGTCGACAGTGCTGACGTTGCTGGTGATACCGCTGCTCTATGCCGCCTTGCTGCGCCGTACTGGACAGCCGAGGGCTAAGGCGGGATCATGAGCGGCACCGATCTGAGGGAAAGCGCCATGCAACCGACACCGGAACAACAAGACAAAATGCTCAAGCGCCTGGCCCGGGTGGAGGGGCAAATTCGCGGCGTGCAAAAGCTTATCCGCGAAGAGGCCGATTGCGAGAAGGTGATGCAGCAGCTCACCGCTTCCCGCAAGGCCCTGGACAAGGCCTTTTTCGAAATGATGGCCTGCGTGATTGAGGGCAACGTGCTGGATAACGGCGCGGCTGACAACGCCGAGCGCATGAGCGAAATTCGCCGCCTGCTCACCAAATACGCCTAAGCAGTAGCAATCCCTGCTAAAACGAGCGCCCTTAGGGGCGCTTTTTTATTGCCGCGCCGCGCCACCCTGCTTGTTGCAATGCTGTAAATCATCTGCAATTAATTAGTACTGTAAAATGATAATACAATATCATTTTACACATCCGTTCCTGCTAACCAGGGCCGGTGTTTTTGCAGCGAAAAATGACTTCTGTCTCTACGGAGCAGAAGCAGGAGCAGAAAATCAAATGAATACCAAAGCGTTACTTACGCTTGGCCTGCTATTGGGCCTAGGCGGGTGCGGTGGTGGCAGTTCGGCAACCGATGCCAGCACCGACAACAGCAACAGCAGTGGCGAGACGGTGCAAACCTACGCCAACCCCACCCTGGCCGGGGAGGTGAGTTTTAGCAATGTGTCGGTACACGACCCCTCCATAGTGCGGGACGATGCCGGGACTTATTACATCTTCGGTTCGCATCTGGCCGAGGCCAAGTCCAGCGACTTGATGAATTGGACCCTGCTGGCCACCGACGTCACCGACGACAACCCCCTGTTTGACACCTACAGCAGCCAGGTGGCCGAAGGCATCGCCTGGACCGGCGGCCATGTGGGCAGCTGGGCGCCGGATGTGATCAAGCTGGCCGACGGCCGCTACTACTTCTATTACGATTTTTGTGGCTCGGTAGACAGCGGCGACTGTGACAGTTCCCGCTCCTACATCGGGGTGGCGGTGTCCGACAGCATCGAAGGTCCTTACCAAAACCTGGGGCTTATTCTCAAAACCGGCATGACCGCCGCCGAGGGCACCGGCGCCGACGGCCAGGTCTATAACGGCAATCTTGACCCCAACGCCATAGACCCGGACGTCTTTTACGATAACGATGGCCAGCTGTGGATGGTGTACGGCTCTTATTCCGGCGGCATCTGGATCTTGAAAATGGACGACAGCACCGGCTTTCCGGTAGCGGGTCAAGGCTATGGCACCCACCTGACCGGCGGCTATTTCAGCGCCATCGAGGGGCCCAACATCCTCTACAACGCCGACACCGGATACTACTACCTGTTCACCTCCTTTGGCGGTTATGCCCAGAACGACGGCTATAACCTGCGGGTGTCCCGCTCCAGGGAGCCGGACGGCCCCTACCTGGATGTGGAAGGCAACGACATGATTGCCGCCTCCGGTAGTTGGAGCGCCATAGCTCCCTATGGCGAGAAGATCATGGCCGGCAACCTGTTTAAGGCCAACGCCGGTGACCCGGGCAGCGACCACGGTTATATGTCTCCCGGCCACAACTCCACCTACTATGATGCCGCCACCGGCCACTATTACCTGGTGATGCATACCCGTTTTTTGGACAGCGGTGAATACCATGAAGTGCGGGTGCACCAACTGCTGTTCAATGCCGACGGCTGGCCGGTCGCGGCGCCGCTGCGCTATGTGCCCCTGGACGGCGACAACATCGTCGATGCCGTCGACGTGCAAGGCGACTACCAGTTCATTGACCTGGGCAAAGACATCAACACCAGTGCCAAGGCGTCTGGCTACCTGAGCCTGGCGGCCGACGGCGTCATTGGCGGCCAATACAGCGGCAGTTACAGCCTGGGGGATGACAACCAGATCACCTTGATCATCGACAACCTCGGCACCTTCAAAGGGGTCTTGTCCTGGCAATACAACGACAACATCGGCCAACTGGTGCCCACCTTCAGTGCGGTGGGGGAAGACGGCGCCAACGTCTGGGGCAGCCAACTGCCGGCGGCAACCACCACGGAGGTGCTGCAAAGCATTGCCAACAGTTTGAGTTATGCCAACCAAACCAGCGCCAGCCTGACCTTGCCAACCCTTGGCAGCCGTGGCGCCACCATCAGCTGGCAGTCCAGCAACAGCGAGGTCATCGCCAGCGACGGCACCGTCACCCGCCCCAACGTGGGTGAGGGGGACCAAACTGTCACCCTGACCGCCACCATCACCCTAAACGGCCAGACCCAAACGGTGACCTTCACCATCAGGGTGCCGGCCCGTCATCAATACAACCGCAGCGCCTGGTACAGCTTTGACAGCGACTTGCGCGACCGCCTTGGCCTGCATGGGGCGGGCAGCGCCACCGGCGCTACGCCCGACAGCAGCGACGGTACAGTGCAGTTTGCCAGCGGCCTGACCGGCAACGCCTTGTGGTTGGACGGCAGCGCCGGGGTGCGCCTGCCCGATGGCCTTATCGACAGCAACCAATACACGGTGTCGCTGTGGCTGGATCCGGCGGCGCTCAGCCAATACAGCACCGCTTTTTTCGGCGCCCAGGCAACCGATAACTGGCTGAGCCTGGTGCCCTGGAGCTGGGACGGCAACACCATGCTGTGGAGCGGCAGCCAAAGCTGGTACGACGCCAGCGCCGGCCGCCAAATTGCCACCGACAGCTGGTCGCACCTGGCCTTTGCCGTGGACCATGGCCACGTCACCGTCTTTCTCAACGGCAGCGCCGTCTACAGCGGCAGCGATTTCCCGGATCTGTTCACCGGCCAGAGCGGCGTCTTTACGCTGGGGGTCAACTACTGGGATGCGCCCTATAACGGCCTGATTGACGAGCTGAAGGTCTACGATGCCGCGCTCAGCGGCGAAGAGATCACGGCGCTGGATATTGACCATGACAGCAGCAGCGAGCTGCTGGCGCTGGCGGCGGCCAAGCTCGATGTGGGCGACACCAGTGCCGTGAAAGCCAGCCTCAGCCTGCCGACGACCGGTGAATTTGCCAGTGCCATCAGCTGGCAGTCCAGTAACAGCGCGGTGTTGGCCAATGACGGCACCGTCACCCAGCCTTCGGCCAGCCAGGGCGATACCACTGTTACCCTGACCGCCACCCTCAGCCTGGATGGGCTCAGTACCAGCAAGGCCTTCTCGGTGACAGTGCGCTCTTTGGGAGCGCCAACGCCGGTGGCCGAGTATGACTTTGACAACGACGACCTAACCGACAGCCAAGGCAACTTCGCCGCCGGCACCGTGGTGGGTGCCACCCTTGGCAGCAGCGGTGGCAGCGTCAGTTACGCCAGCGGCGTGGTGGGCCAGGCCCTGGTGCTCGATGGCAGCAGCGGCGTGGCCTTGCCCAATAACCTCATCACCGACAACAGCTACAGTGTGTCGCTGTGGCTCAAGCCTTCGGCGCTCACCCAATACAGCAGCGCCTTCTTCGCTTATGCCTCGTCTGCCAGTTGGATAAGCCTGGTGCCCATGGGGGTGGATGGGGTCAGCAAGCACAGCATGCTATGGAGTGGTGAAGCCTGGTACGACACTGACATGGGCGAGCAGATCCCCACCGACAGTTGGTCGCAGTTGGCCTTTGTGGTCAACAACGGCAGCGTGGCGGTGTATCTGAACGGGGTATTGGTGTTCACCGGCAGCGGTTATCCGGACATCTTCAGCGGCGCCGACCCCACCGGCTTTGCCCTGGGGGTCAACTTCTGGGACATTCCCTACCAGGGGCTGGTCGATGAGGTGAAGATCTTTAACGACGCGCTGAGCGACAGCGATGTACTGAGCCTCTACCAGCAAGGCCAGAATTAAGGCCTGGCCGTTGACCCAGCCGGCGCATTGCGCCGGCTTTTTTATGCTGGGAAGGCCTTCCCCTTAACAACGTCGGCGCCCCGGCACCAGGCTGCACCCCCCTATGCCAGCGCCTTTTCATGGCGAGCGTCATGTGCAAGCTAGATAGCGCCGGTAGCAATGCCATTATCAGCAACGACGAATGTCCTCGCTCAGGTCCCCAAAGTGCCGCCCTGGCGGTGCAGCCCTCCGGGGCCATGGACGGCAGCGCCATGGTACTGACACGCCAGGTGGTGGAAGCCATATTAACCCTCAAAGCGGCAGCCAAAGCGTCAGCTTGTGCGGGGCCAGCAGCAGAGTGAACAAGGCGGCCAGGTTGGCTACCACCGTCAGCCAAAACACTACGCGAAAGACGGTCTTTTTTGATTTGTGGCGAAAAAAATACTGGGCCATGGCGGCGCCCGGCCAGCCCCCTGCCAGTGCCAAAAGGTGCAAGGTGTTCTCTGGGGTGCGCCAGTGGCCGCGCTTGGCGGCGTGTTTATCCCGGGCGTAGAGCGCGAAGCTGATAAAACTGGCACCGATATAAAGGCCCGCTATCGCCATCGGCACGATTTTAAGTGCCCCAAGAGCGATAATGACCAGCAAAAACACCAATCCCAAGGCCGAGCCAAAGCCGCCGCTTTTGGCCGGGCGAGGGGCAGACGCTTTTTTATCGCTGACCAGGCGCACCGCGCGCGCCTGCTGGCGGCCTTTGTCGTCTTTGACCACCTCGTAATGGATAAGGTCGCCCTCAACCGGGCGGCGGCTTGGCCCGGTAAAGGCCGAGATATGCACAAAAGCGCGTTTACCGCCGCCATTGGGCTCGACAAACCCAAAGCCTTTGTCATCGTTCCAGTTGCTAAGGCGTCCTTGGTAGCGCATGGGGTTCCTAAAAGGTCAGGCCAAGGGCCAGCACCAACGCCAGGCACAGGGCAATCAAGGTGAGATTAATCAAGGCGCGCAGCCAAAAAGGGCTGGCGCCATAGCCAAGGGGCAGGGTTTTACTGAGCGCCACCAACAGCCCCATCAGGGCAAACCAGGGCGTGAACAAAAAGGCGCCGCTGCCGCGCACCAGCATGGTGACGGCGTCGTGCAATGCGCCGCAGCCCACAAAGGTTAACCACAGCGCCAGGGCCGCTGGAATATATCGGGCCAAAGGCCGGTACAGGCGATACCCCAGGTAGTAGCTGAAAATGGGATTCCAATGGATCCAAAACCGGTCAAAGGAGCCGGCGCCAAAGGCCCGCCTTAGCATCTGGCCAAGGGAGCCTTTGGCCCCAAGCGGCAGGCCGGTGCGTTTTTTAACGTAAAGGCCGAGGCTAATGGCCATCTCAGGCGGGGTAGGCCGGTGTTTTGGCGGGCAGGGCGGCCGCGCTTCGCCAGGCCTTGATGGCGATGGCGCACAGCACCAGCGCCGAGAGGTCGATGGCGATATGGCTGTTGTCTTGGATGATCATCACTCCGACCGCCCGGTAGGTGCTTAAGGCGATAAAAACGCCCCCCAGTTTCACGCCAAGAATTTGCAGGCCATAGAGGATAGCGCTAAGGCTCAGGGCTCGGCGTTGGCGCTGTACCACCAGGTAGCCCAGCAGCACCTTTAATAGCGGCAGCACAATCAGCGTGGCACCGTGGAAACTATCGCTGGCGATGGTGTCGCTAAATGCGCTCTTGGCCTCTATCAGGCCGCCGATGGCATCGAGAAACAGCAGGCCGGCCATTACCTTGGTCCAGGGGGTGTGGCGTGAAAAACGGTTCATGGCGTCTCCTTGTTATTGTTTTGACTCTACCGCGAGTGGCTGCCCAGCGGGAAATGCGAAGGGTTTCAAAGTGTTTAAAAAGCGCAACCAGCTTAAAAGGCAGCGGCGCCAGCAGCAGCGCGGCGGTTAGCCAAAAGGCGAGCATCCATAGCATTGGCATTCCTTCTTGCGGTTTACCATTTTTCTTTTACCAACAACCGCTTGCATTGCCAAGGTTGTGGGTATGCACTAGCTTGAAGGCAGGTTTTTTATCCAAAAGGGAAGCTGATATGAAGATCACCATCAACGTGGAATGCACCCCTGAAGAAGCCCGGGCATTTTTGGGGCTGCCAGATCTCAAGCCGCTGCAGGCCTCGATGATGGCCGAATTTGAAGAGCGGCTACGCACCGGCCTTAATGAAATGGACCCCCAGGCTCTGGCCAAAAACTGGTTTGGCGGCGCCAACATGAAGGCCTTCGAGGAGATGCAAAAAGCGTTCTGGGCCCAGATGATGGGCAAGGCCGGTAAAGGGGAATAAGCCGTTACAGCGCCGGGTATAGGCGCTTTCGCTGCGCGGTAAAGGCCCACCAGGGCTGGGGTTCGCCCCCTGCCATAAAGTCGGTCACCGACATCAGCACGTCCAGCACGCAAGGGTCCTGGCGGCTGGCGGTCAGCTGGCAAAGGCGCTGATACAGCACCAAAGGGTCTTGGCCTGTTACATCTTCCGGCTTAAAAATGCCCAAGAGGCGCAAGTCCTCGGCCGAGGCTTTGCCAATATTGGGTAAATCGGTGAGGCGACTGAGGTTATCCCGAGACACTTTGGCGGGGTTCATCCATTGGCTCCAGCCCTTTTAAAGGGGCACTGTCGTTAAAAAGCACCGGCTATCTTCCAAAGACCCAGCAGCGGTAAAACCACCGCCCAAATAAAGAGCGCTGGCAGCACAAATATCCCCATTTACGGCTCAGGCCCTGGTCTTCGCCGCCGGCCAATAACGTCATTTTCTGCCCAAAAGTGCGGCAGTAAATAAGCAAATACCTAATCTGTGCGGCCAAAGGCAAAATAACCGCAGTGTCCGGTCTGTGCCATCGGTTTGAAATCCATTATTGTTAAGCTTTGTTACACATTATCGCAATTCGCTTTAGCAGGACCCTGCCACCGCCCATGAGCCCGCTCTATCGCCTACGGCTGTTTGCCGCAATTTGTCTGTTCTGGGCTGGCCAGGCTGTGGCTGCGCCCGCCTCGGCCATGGCGCCGCTGAGCCACTATTTCAAATCGGTTTGGACTACCCGCGAGGGCCTGCCCCATAACACCATCAACAGCGTTGCCCAAACCCCGGACGGTTATCTGTGGCTAACTACCTGGGAGGGCATTGCTCGCTTTAATGGCAAAGAATTCAAAGTCTTTGGCCGTGATGCCGGTACCGGCCTGCCGGATGCGGGTATTCGCGCCGTTTATGTGGATACCAAGGGCCGCCTTATTATCGGCGGCGCCCGGGGCGGCTTGGCTACCGTGACCGATGGTCATTGGCAGGCTTATAAACCGCTGGGTTATTTGATTAACCGGGTCTGGGCCGATGAGGCGGGCGCCATTTGGGTGGGCACCGAAGGGGGCGGGCTGTTCCGGGTTGATAGCCAGCAGCATGTTAGCCGCTGGACCACCGCCGATGGCCTGCCCAGTAACGCCATCTATAGCATGGTCAAGGCCGATAACGGCGGTATCTGGATTGGCACCGCCAAGGGCTTGGCGCTGTGGCGGGCGGGCAATGTCTCGGCCGTTAAAGGGGTGCCCGAGGTGCCGGTTTTTGATTTGCGGCATTACCAAGGCCAGTTGCTTATCGGCAGTGAGCGCGGCCTCTACCGCCTAAGTGGCAACCGGGTCGAGCCGGTGGCGCCAGCGCTCTTGGACCTGGCTATCACCCAACTGCTGGCCGACCACCAGGGCAGCCTCTGGGTGGGCACGGTGCAACGGGGTATTTACCGGCTCAGCCAACGCTACGGCCTTGAGCATCTGGATATGTCCTTTGGCCTGCCCAGCAACCGGGCGCTGGGGCTTTTTGAAGACCGGGAACACAGTATCTGGGTGGGCACCAATGGCGGCTTGCTGCGGCTGCGCAACTCGCCGTTCTCGGCGGTCACCTCCGATGTGGGGCTGTCTGGCAACTATGTGCGCACCGTCCTTGAAGACCCGAGCGGCGATATCTGGATAGGCACGGCCCGCGGCCTTAACCGTTACTCACCCAGCGAGGCCCGGGTGGTAGAGACGGTGATGCAAAAGCAATCCATTTTGAGCCTGGCCTTTGATACGGATGGCAGCCTGCTGGTGGGCACTTACGCCTCAGGGCTTTATCGCTATCGGCACGGTAAGGCGAGCCTCTTTTTAGACCGGGACAGCGGCCTTAGCTCCAACGAGGTGCGGGCATTGCTGCCCGAAGCCGACGGCAGCCTCTGGGTGGGCACCTCTCAAGGGCTTAACCAGGTCAGCCAAAGTGGCATCAAAAGTTTTGGCAGCAGTGACGGCCTGCCAGGGAATTTTGTGGTGGCGCTCACCCGCTTTGATAACCGGCTCTGGATTGGCACCGGCACCGGCCTTGGCACCTTTGATGGCAAGGGGTTTAAAGCCGTACCCATTCGCCAGCATGACAAGGCCGAGTATGCCTTTGGCTTTTATGCCGAACCGGCCAACAAGCGGCTTTGGGTAGCCACTGACCGGGGCCTTTTGCGCCTCGATGCTGGTAGCGGTAAAAGCGCCTTTATCGGCCGCCAGCAGGGATTGCCCTTTGATAAATACTTCCAAGTCTTTATCGACCGGCAACATAACCTGTGGCTGACCAGCAACCGAGGCATTTTGCGGGTCAGTGAAAATGATGCCAACGCGGTGGCCGACGGCATCGAGCCAAAGCTCAAACCGGTGCTTTATGGCGAGAGTGACGGCATGCTGAGCGCCCAGGCCAATGGCGGCTCCAACCCCACCGTGATTGAGGGGCGAGGTGGCGATATCTGGATAGCCACTGCCGTTGGTGCCAGCCATGTGCAGCCGTCAAGGCTGGACGAAGTGGGGCACTATATTCCCGAAGTGGCAATCGAAGGGCTATGGGTGGATGGCCAGAGCCACAGCCTTACCGGCAAACTGGTGCTGGCGCCGGCGGTGCAGCGCGTGCAGGTGAAATTTGCCGGGCTTAGCTTTATTTTGCCAAGCGCGCTTCATTACCGTTCGCGCCTGGAGGGCTTTGACAGCGGTTGGCATGACAACGGCACCGTCGATCAGTTGGAATTTACCAACCTGGCGCCGGGGCGCTATGTGCTCAGTATCGAGGCCGCCAACCGCGGTGGCGATTGGAGCCTGCCAGCCAGGTTGGTGATCGTCAAACAGCCTTACTGGTGGCAGAGCCACTGGGCGCCCTATCTGGCTCTTGTTTTGGCGTTGTTGCTGGTGGCGCTACTGGTGTTTTGGCGTACCCGGCACCTGCGCCGCTCCGAGCTGCGGCTACTGGAACTGGTGGCCAATAAAACCGACGAGCTAAAGCGCCAGACCGAAAGCCTGCGCCAGGCCAACCAGGAAAAATCCCAGCTCCTTGGCCAGTTGCAGGTCCAAGCCCTGGCCCTTGAAAAACAAGCCCGCCAGGACGTACTGACCGGCCTTGCCAACCGCCGGGCCTTCGACGAGTCCTTGTCGGCCGCTTTTAGCCAGGCCCAGCAGCAACGACAAACCCTGACCCTGGCCTTTATCGACATCGACCACTTTAAAGCCATCAATGACCGCTTTACCCACTGCGTGGGTGACAAGGCGCTGGTGCGGGTGGCGGCGCTATTGAAAAGCCAATGCCGCGAGCAGGATTTGGTGGCCCGCTGGGGCGGCGAAGAGTTTGCATTGTTGCTGCCCAATACCGCCCTTGCCGATGGCTGCCGGCGTTGTGAGCAATTGCGCCAGGCGATAGCCGACATCAATGGCGATGACATTGCCAAAGGCATGGCGCTGACGGTGAGCATCGGAGTGGTGTGCTCAGAGCAGGCAAGCAGCAGCGCCGCCTTGCTGCAAGCGGCGGACGAGGCCCTTTATCTGGCTAAAAACACCGGCCGAAACCAGGTGGTGGCCAGCGCCGGGCCAGTAAAACCGGCATAAAAAACGGCGCCTTAGGGCGCCGTTTTGTTAAGCCTTGGCGGCTTATTTGAGGTCGAAACGGTCGGCTTCCATCACCTTGGTCCAGGCCGCCACAAAGTCGTTAACAAACTTGGCTTTGGCGTCGTCCTGGGCATAGCGCTCGGCAATGGCGCGCAGCTGGGCGTGGGAGCCGAACACCAGATCAACCCGGGTGCCGGTCCACTTGAGCTCACCGGATTTGCGGTCGCGCCCTTCAAACTCGGTCTGGGCACTGTCAGTGCCTTTCCATACCGTGTTCATGTCCAGCAGGTTCACGAAGAAATCGTTGGTGAGCTTGCCGGGGGTCTTGGTCAGCACGCCATGCTGGTTGCCCACATTGGTGCCCAGCACCCGCATGCCCCCTACTAGCACCGTCATCTCAGGGGCGGTGAGGGTCAGCAGTTGGGCACGGTCTACCAGCATGTCTTCGGCGCGGCAGGCGAACTTGGCCTTCTGGAAGTTACGAAAACCGTCGGCAACCGGCTCAAGGGGCGCAAAGGAATCAGCGTCGGTCTGCTCGGCTGTGGCGTCGGTGCGGCCCGGATGGAAGGGCACTTTCACCTCAAAACCGGCGTCTTTGGCGGCTTTTTCCACCCCGGCATTACCGGCCAGCACTATCACGTCAGCCAGGGAAACCTGCTTGCCGCCGGTTTGCGCCTTGTTAAATTCGCTGACAATCCCTTCGAGCTTGCCCAGCACCTTGGCCAGTTGCGCCGGTTGGTTAACTGGCCAGTCTTTTTGCGGCGCCAAGCGCACCCGAGCGCCGTTGGCGCCGCCGCGCTTATCGGAGCCGCGGAAGGTAGAGGCCGAGGCCCAGGCGGTGGAAACCAGCTCAGAGACACTCAGGCCCGAGGCCAATATCTTGGCTTTAACGGCGTCGGCGTCGCTGGGCTCAATCAGTTTGTGGCTAGCCTTGGGCAAGGGATCTTGCCAAATCAGCTCTTCGGTGGGCACTTCCGGGCCCAGATAACGGCTCACCGGCCCCATGTCCCGGTGTACCAGTTTGAACCAGGCGCGGGCAAAGGCGTCGGCCAGCTCATCGGGGTTTTCATAGAAATGGCGGGAGATTTTTTCGTAGGCCGGGTCAACACGCAGCGACAAGTCGGTGGTGAGCATGGTAGGCAGGCGATGGCCCTTGCCGTGCGGGTCCGGGATCACCGCGTCGGCGTTTTTGGCTTGCCACTGCTTGGCGCCAGCCGGGCTGGTGGTGAGTTCCCACTCGTAGTTGAACAGGTTCTCGAAGAAGTAGTTGCTCCACTGGGTGGGGGTTTGGGTCCAGGTCACCTCGGGGCCGCCGGTGATGGTGTCGCTACCCTTGCCAGAGCCAAACTTGCTTATCCAGCCAAGGCCTTGTTCTTCAAGGCCAGCCGCTTCCGGCTCTGGCCCCAGCAGGGAGGCATCCCCGGCGCCGTGGGTCTTACCGAAGGTGTGGCCACCGGCGATAAGGGCCACAGTTTCGTAGTCGTCCATGGCCATGCGAGCGAAGGTTTCGCGGATGTCCTTGGCCGCTGCCAGCGGGTCGGGGTTACCCTCAGGGCCCTCGGGGTTGACGTAAATCAGGCCCATGGTGGTGGCCGCCAGGGGGTTTTCCAAATCGCGCTCGCCGCTGTAGCGCTGGTCGGTGCCGAGCCAGGTGGTTTCGCTGCCCCAGTACACGTCTTTTTCCGGCTCCCAGAGATCTTCGCGGCCACCGGCAAAACCGAAGGTTTTCAGACCCATGGATTCAAGGGCCACGTTACCGGCCAGGATCATCAAGTCGGCCCAGGAGATCTTGTTGCCGTACTTTTGCTTGATGGGCCACAGCAGGCGGCGGGCCTTATCCAAGTTAACGTTATCGGGCCAGCTGTTGAGTGGGGCAAAACGCTGGTTGCCGCCACCGGCGCCGCCGCGGCCATCGGCGATGCGGTAAGTACCGGCGCTGTGCCAGGCCATGCGGATAAAGAGCGGGCCGTAATGGCCAAAATCGGCCGGCCACCAGTCCTGGGAGTCGGTCATCAGGGCGTGCAGCTCCTGTTTGACGGCTTTGAGATCCAGGGAGTTGAAGGCGGCTTTGTAATCGAAACCTGTGTCCTCGGGATTGGACAGGGAAGAGTGCTGATGCAGGATATCGAGGCGAAGCTGGTTAGGCCACCAGTCGCGGTTGGATGTGCCTTCCTTTGAGGTGTGGCCCATCGGACATTTACCAGTAGACATTGCATTCCCCTTATTATGTGAGTCAGTTGCAACCATCAGCATTGGTTATAGTCGCTGCGGTTGCCAGCGTCCCAATATGCCCGAAAAATCATACAGATTGGTTTAATTGAGCCAGCCGATTGGCCCGCAAAAAGGTCGGCTTTTCAGTGCGTTGTAAACGCGCGGTGAGCGTACAGGCCAGAACCGGCAAGGGATAGCCAGAGGTTACTTGGGTTTAATGGTGGCGCACTTACCCTGGCTGGAAACAGACTTTTGCCGCCAGGGTGTTTAAGCGCCGTTTAAAAAACGTGCAGCCAAGACGGCTGCGTGCCACAGCGTTACTGACAACCGGCGGTGCAGTTGCCTTTGCTGTCGAAGGTCAAGGTGCGGCCAGAAAGCGGCAGCAAGGTGTCGGCGTTGGTGGCATCCATAAAGCGCGCGGTCTTGCTGCCGGGCACCACCTTGCCGCCCTGGGTGGCCACTTCGTTGGCGTGAGAGGGGATAACCGAGGTGGGCTCAAGCCACTGGTTCAGCACAAAGGCCGCCTCGCTGGGCCCGGTGGTGTAGGTATCGCCGATGTTCATCACCGCCAGCTTGGCATGGTAGTGGTCGTGCACCACCAGCTTTTGCTCGGCGCTAAGGCCGGTATCCCCGGAAAGGTAAGCCACCAGGCCGTTACTGAAGGTGAGCACATAGCCGGTGGCCGGGCCCACGTCGCCGGCGATGCCGGCCGCCTTCATCTGAGCGCCTAGCTCGCCGCCGATAAGGTCGGGGGCCACGCCGTTACTGTGAAGGGCGGGCACCGTGGCAATTTTTACGCCGCCCACCGTTACGCTGGCGCCAAAACGGGCCAGCACCGAGTCCCGCGGGTCGCCGCCTGCCGCCTTGAGTTTGGCGGCGAAAAAGGCTGGCATCTCTGAGCCGGTAACGATTTTGGCGCCTTTGGCCAGCGCGATGGCGACTGCGTTAGTCTCCGGCACATCCGAGACCATCTGTGGCGTGTCGGCGCAGCCGGCGTTGGGGGCCTTGATATGGGCGCTGCCCACATGGTCGCCATGCATATGGCTGATAAGCACCACATCAATCTTGCCAAGGCGCGGGTCGCTTGCGCCGGCTACCGTCATGCCCGGGTCGTAAAGGATGCGGGTACCCTTGGGATCTTCAAAAACCATGGCCCTGTCCTTGGGGCAAAACTCCCCCTGCTGGCTGCCAAGGGGGGTGACTTTGACGCCAGCGGCGAGAGCCGGGGCAGAGGCGAGCATCAAAAACAACGCGGCGGTCCGGTGCAACATGGTGGTTCCTTGAAGGTGTGGTTGATCCCCTAATGAGTAAAGCATGGCGGGGGGAACGGCAACGCCTGTGGCCTTGAAAAGCGCGCCATTTGGCGCAGCCTCAGCTTTGGGGCGGTTCGCGCTTGTAAACGGTGCCGCCAAACCAATAGCCGAGAATTTGCCCGACCCCGGCGGTCAGTACCCCGAATAAAATCTGGATCTCGCCAATCAGCGAGTTGTCGCCCTTTTTCATGTTGATGGTGTCGCTGGCTTCGACCACCAGCATCGACGACAGCAAAATAAAATAGACCGCTAAAAACAGAACGCTGAGGATGATTTGCGGTAACTGGCTGTGGCCGGAGTGCCGAACGGCCTTTACCGGCGGCAGGCCGCTGGCGGGGTCGACATTCAATCCTTTTAGCTCCTGTTTGAGCTCGCTATCCACGGTTTGCAGTTTTTTGATGTGCTGGGGGTCGCTTAGCAGCAGCCGCAGCAACTCGGCCAAGGGTTTGCCCGGCGCTTCGCTGCCCAGGCGGCTTTTAATGCGGCTGACGGCCATGGCAGCCAGGGGGCCTGAGAGCAGCGCGGCAAGAGTTGGCGCCACCTGGCGCAGCAGTTGGGAATGGGCCATGGTCTCCTCCTGAGATGAAATGCTCAGGCACAACTCACCACGGGCCCCATGTTCGCGCCAGGGGAAGCCTATCCCAGTGCGGCTTTGAAGGCCTCGGCCAGCTCGGGGTAGCGAAACTCAAAGCCGGCTTCCAGTAGCCGTTTGGGGATCACCTTCTGGCCATCCAGTAGCAAGGTGGCGCCTTCTCCCAGCAGCAGCTTGGGTACAAAAGCAGGCATCGGCAGCAGCGCCGGGCGGCCCAGTACCGCGCCCAGGGTTTTGGCAAAATCGCGGCTGCTGACCGGGGTAGGGGCGGTGCAGTTAAAAGCGCCAGAAAGATCGCTTCTTTCCAGCAAAAACAATATGGCAGCCACCATATCGTGGTGGCTTATCCAGCTCATTATCTGCCTGCCTGAGCCCACCGGGCCCCCCAGGCCCAGCTTAAAGGGCAGTAGAATGCGCTCTAGCGCGCCACCTTGGCCTATCACCACGCCGGTGCGCAGCACACAGACTCGGGTAAATTCCTGGGCTTTGAGTGCGCGCTCTTCCCAGCCCTTGCAAAGCCGGTGGCCAAAGTCATCGCTGATGGCGGTGTAACTCTCGGTGACCAGGGTGTCGGGGTCTTGGGGGCCGTAAAAGCCGATGGCCGAGCCGCTGATAAAAACCCTCGGCGGCGAGGCGCTCATGGCGGTTACCAACTCTTCGGTCAGTTGCCAACGGCTTTGGGTAATGCGTTTTTTCTGGTGCTCGCTCCAGCGCTTGGCGGCGATGGGTTCGCCGGCGAGGTTAATCACCACCTGCACCCCACTGAGGTCTGGCACATTGGCGCAGAGTTCGACCTCGGGGCCCAGTAACTGACGGGCCTTATCTTGGTCGCGCACCAAGGCGGTGATGGCGAACCTGTCTTTGAGCTGCTGGCACAGCGCCTTGCCGATAAAACCGGTGGCGCCGGTGATAAAGAGTCTGTCCTTTGTCATAAGAGCCTCCTGGGACTTACCTTGAGTATTAGGGAAAAAACCTAGAAACTCATTATGTTGTCGCCGGCCGGCGACAACCTTCATTCACCTTCTGGCCCTGATGGGAAGGACCTCGTTACACCATGAGCCGAACTTGGATAGTGGGGCTGGCCGCCCTTGTCATCGTGCTGGCGGGCATCAAGCTCTCCGCCGACTTACTGGTCCCTTTGCTGTTGTCTGCCTTTATTGCCATTACCTGCAATCCGCTGGTTAATTGGCTGGAGCGGCACAAGGTGCCAAGGCCGCTGGCGGTGGTGTTGATCATCTTCCTTATCGTGCTTATCGGCCTGATGCTGACCGGCCTGGTGGGCAGCTCGGTGAACCAGTTTACCGCTAATATTCCCCAGTACCGGGCCAAGTTGCTGACCCAGTTTGCCTGGGTAACCGACCAGTTGGCCCGCCTTAACATCCATCTGGACCGCAAACAGCTGCAAACCATCATGGATCCGGGCGCCGCCATGAACATGGCGGCCAATACTCTGACCAGCCTCGGCTCCTTGCTGACCAACTTCTTTGTGATTCTGCTGACCGTGGTGTTCATGCTGTTCGAGGCGGCCAGCCTGTCCGAGAAGGTGCACCGGGCCAGTGGCGGCGCCGAGCATGTCTACCAGGCGCTGCACCGCTTCTTTACCTCGGTGAACCATTATCTGGCCATCAAGACGGTGGTGAGCCTTGGCACCGGTATCTTGATTTGGGCCTGGACCTGGGGCGTGGGGGTGGATTTTCCGCTGCTCTGGGGCGTATTGGCGTTCTTGCTCAATTACATCCCCAATATCGGTTCTATCATCGCGGCGGTGCCGGCGGTATTGCTGGCGCTGCTGCAACTGGGCCTTGGCCATGCCGGCATGACCGCCCTTGGCTTTTTGCTGGTCAATACCCTGATGGGTAACGCCGTAGAGCCCAGGCTCATGGGCCGTGGTCTTGGCATTTCCACCCTGGTGGTGTTTTTGAGCCTTATTTTTTGGGGCTGGTTGCTGGGCTCGGTGGGGATGCTGCTGTCGGTGCCGCTAACCATGATCATCAAGATAGCCCTGGAGTCCAATCCCTCCACCGCCCATATTGCCATTTTGCTGTCTGGTGACCTGCCAGCTCAGGAAGAGGCCAAGGATGCGCGCAGCTGAAAGCACAGAAAGTGCAGGGCGCTTTGGCAGTCGGCACTTTCGATAAAGGGTTGGCGCTCAGGGCCTGACAGCGGCAGGATCTCCAGCCAACGGGCGGTGAGCCAGGCGGCGTCGTCAAAGTGAGGGGCCGGGTACAGCTCGGCCAGCTCCGGGTGCTCGTCAAACAGCTGGGCCAGCAGGTTTTTAAGGATATCGGCATCGTCCGGCAAGGGCGCCGCCGGCCAGTTGTCCAGCAAGGAGACCTTGGCCACATGGAGTTTGTCGTCTTCTTGATGGCTGCTATCGATGCGATAGCGCTGGCGCCCTTCTACCGTGATGCCAAGGCGCCCGTCACTTAAGGTCTCAAAATCCACCACTTCCACTAGGGTGCCTACCGGGCAGAGTCTTGCCGGGGTATTAAGGGGCGCCTTGGGGTTGGGCATGCAAATACCAAAAGGGCGGCGCCCGGCCATGGCGTCGGCCACCATGCGCAGGTAACGGGGTTCAAATATCCGAAGGGGCATACGCCCGCCGGGCAGGATTTGGGTATCAAGGACAAACTGGGCAAGGTCCATGGGGCTTCTCACTGTGACTTCTGAGCGGTTATACCCCTGCGCGACGTGGGTAGATCAGCGCCAATAAAAAAGCCCGGCTTTAGCCGGGCTTTTGGGTCTATTTGGGCTTAATAGGCGCTTTTGATAAAGGCGCGGATGTTATCGGCCAGTTTCTCGCGGGAGGCGGGCTGCACGTACATCATGTGCCCGGCCGGGTAGTAGCTGAAGGACACATTCTTCTCGATGCTGGGCTCAAGGCCCATATGGCTGAAGGTGTACTCGGTGGCGAAGAAGGGGGTTGCCATGTCGTAGTAGCCGTTGGCCACCATCACCTTGAGGTGAGTGTTGGTGCTCATGGCATGGCGCAAGTCTTCGGCCACGTTGGTGTAGCCCTTCCAGCCACCTTTACCCCAGTCCCAACCCATGTTCACTTTGTAGGACAGGATTTGGTATTCGCTGTCGTCCTTGAACTTGAGCTCGCGGCGCACGTAGTCGTTAAAGGCGGCGGTGTAGGGGCCCATGATGGCGGTGTAGCTGGGGTCGTGCTCGAAGGTCTCGCCGGCGGCGTCGTGGTCGATGCCTTCAAAGCGGCTGTCCAGGCGGCCAACGGTGCGGCGTTTGTCCCGCAGCAGTTCTTTGGTAAAGCGCATGATGTCGATGCGCAGGTTGGTTTGATCCAGGTAGGCCTTGGACAGGCCGGTGTACTGGTGCAGCTTGTCGATGATGCGGGCCTTTTCTTCGGCGCCGATATCGCTGCCCTTAAAGAGCGCCGCGGCGTATTCGCCACCGGCAAAGGCGCGCACTTCTTTTAAGAAGGCTTCCAAGTCCTTTGGCTTGTTCGGTAGGGCGTCGTGGTACCAGGCAGTGGCAGCGTAGGTGGGCAGGTAGGTGATGTAGGGCAAGTCGTTACCTGGGTTGAAGCTGATGGTGGAGAAATCCAGCACGCTGGACATCAGCACCACGCCGTTCATGTACACGCCGTGGCTTTCCAGCTCATCAACCACTGCCGCGCTGCGGGTGGTGCCGTAGGACTCGCCGGCCAGGAATTTAGGAGAGTTCCAGCGCTCGGCTTTGGTCAGCCACAGGCGGATAAACTCGGCCATGGCCTTTTTATCGCTGTCCACTCCCCAAAAATCCTTACCTTCCTTCTTGCCTTCGGCCTTGGAGTAGCCGGTGCCGACCGGGTCGATAAACACCAAGTCTGTGGTGTCGAGGATACTGTCTTTGTTGTCTACCACGTCAAAAGGCGCGTTGGCCGGCTGGGTAACGTCGGGAAATTTGACGATACGCGGGCCAAGGGCGCCCATGTGCAGCCACACCGAGGACGAGCCCGGGCCGCCGTTGTAGGCAAAAGTCACCGGGCGCTTGCGCGCATCGTCCACACCGTCTTTGGTGTAGGCAATGTAGAAGAAGCTGGCGGTGGGGTTACCCTTGTCGTCTTTGAGCACCAGGGTGCCGGTGGTGGCTTTGTATTGGACCTTGTCACCTTGGATGCGCACGCTGTGCTCGGTAACCACGTGTTGTTCTTTGACGTCCGGCACCGGAGCGTCGGCCTTGTCGGCGGCCCACAGCGGGGCGGCAACCAGGGCCAGGCTAAGCAGGAGAGTTCTCACGGACACTGTCTCTGTTGTTATGGATTTGCCTGAGTATTACCACCCCGGCGGCCTCGGTAAAACCCCGGCGCGACAAAAAGCAAAAGGCCCGCGTTCTGCGGGCCTTTTATCAGGAGCGGGTCACATCCACCAGCAACTTGAGCACCTGGCCCGGTTGCAGGTAATTGTCGGCGTCTAACTGGTTCCATTTCATTAGATCAGCCACCGACACCTTGAACTTGCTGGCGATGGTCGACAGTGAATCGCCACTGCGCACCTTGTAGCTGACGTTGCGGTTGACCCCTTTGACCTCGGAGTCCAGGCGCACGGTCAGCTTCTTGTTCAGCGACAGGGTGTCCTTGGTGGACATGTGGTTCCAGCGCGCCAGATCCTTGACCTTGACGTTGTACTTGTGGGCGATGGTCCACAGGCTCTCGCCGCTGCGCACGCTGTGGGTCAGGGTGGCGGTGCGGTTGGCAACGGCTTGGCTTGGCCGGCCGTCGGCCAGGGCTTGGCTCGACAGCGGGATCATCAAATCCTGGCCAACCCGGATAAGGTTACCCTTGATGTGGTTGGCCTTGCGAAGGGCGGCCACGTCGGTGTCGTAGAGGTGGGCGAGCTTGAGCAGGCTGTCACCGCTTTTGACCTTGTGCATGGTCCAGCGCAGGCGATCTTTAGCCGGCAGCGCTGCCAGCTTGGTCTCGAAGGTTTCGGCCTTGGCCTTGGGCAGCAGCAGGGTCTGGGTGCTGCCTGGGCTGGTGGCCCAGCGGTTAAAACCGGGGTTTAAGGCATGCAGCTTACTGACGCTGATGCCGGCCAAGTCGGCCGCAACCGACAAATCCAGCTGCTTTTTCACCTTCACCTGGGCCAAGCGCGGTTCGTTGGCCACCGCATTAAAGTGATTGCGACCTTGTTCGCTTTTCAAAATCTCGGCCAGGGCCAGCAACCGCGGCACATAGGCGCGGGTTTCCTTGGGCAGGGCCAGATGCCAAAAATCGGTGGGCTTGTTGTGCTTCTTGTTGTAGGCGATGGCGCGCATCACCCGGCCTTCGCCGGAGTTGTAAGCAGCCAGGGCGTTGAGCCAGTCACCGTCAAACATCTCGTTGAGGTATTTGAGGTAGGCGATGGCGGCCTTGGTAGAGGCCAGCACGTCGCGGCGGCCGTCATACCAATAATCCTGTTCAAGACCAAAACGGTCACCGGTACCGCTGATGAACTGCCACATGCCGGCAGCACGGCCATGGGAGTAAGCAAAGGGGTCGAAGGCGCTTTCTACTATGGGCAGCAGTGCCAGCTCGGTGGGAACCTTGGCATCTTCAAGCTGCTGGACAATCAAGAACAGGAAAGGCTCGGCCCTTTTGGATACCCTCTCGAGGTATTTGGGGTGTTTCTCAAACCAGCGTTTTTGCGCCAGGATGCGCGGCTCTTCGGTGTTGTAGTTGAGCGCGAAATCATTGGCGATAACGTCCCAGAGGTCGTCAAACGGGGCCACCTGTTCACCGTTTTGGTCGGCATCGGCCAACACGTCCACCTCGGAGCTTTCGGGCTCAGGCGGCAAGGTGTCGTCACCGGCGGCAGCGACTGCGGTGTCATTGTCGGGGGTGTCCGTGGCCGGGCTTAGCGCCACCGGCAGCGGCTCAGCCTGCTGCGCGGTTTTGGTCATCTGGCAGCCGGCCAACAGTACCGGCAGCAATAAGGCTAACGCTGTCTTATTCATCAAAATCTGCATTGTCGGGGGCAAATTCAGCTTTCATCTTTAAAGCGTCGCAAAGCCGCAAAAACGTCGACTGCTGTCGGGCAGGGCGCTTTGGCGTAAGCCTCGGCGGCGTCCTTGACGGCAATCTCTTGGGCGCGCAAAAAAGGGTTGATGGCCTTTTCTTTCGCTATTGTGGAGGGCAGGGTGGGCAGGTTGTGCTGCCGGCGCTCTGCCACGTCCTCCATGTAGGTTTTCAAGGCCTGGTTAGCAGGCTCTATCTTCCAGGCAAACCGCAGGTTGGCCTGGGTGTATTCGTGGGCGCAGTAGACCCGGGTCTCGTCCTTAAGGGCCGCCAGCTTGGCAAGCGAGCGGTACATGGTTGGGGCGTCACCTTCGAACAATCGGCCGCAACCTGCGCTGAACAAGGTATCGCCACAAAACAGCATTCCCTGCCCGTGGTAGGCAATATGGTCCAGAGTATGCCCGGGAACGCTAATTACTTGCAAAGGGCTAAGACGTTGAAGTTGAACCTGATCACCCTCTGAAACCGGATGGCTAATGCCATCAATGGCTTTGTTGGTGGGGCCAAACACCGGCACCGCAAATTTTTCCAATAAAGCGCGGATACCGCCGGTGTGGTCGCTGTGGTGGTGGGTGATGAGGATGGCGCTAAGGGTCAGTTGGCGCTCGGCCAAGGCGCTGAGCACCGGGGCGGCGTCGCCCGGGTCGACTACGGCCACCTTGCCGGGGCCGGTCTCGATGGCCCAGATATAGTTATCTTTAAAGGCGCTGATGGCAAAAACGGGGTCTTGATGAGGCAACGGCTTGTTCATCGCTCGCTCCGCAGGCACAGTGTCATTGATACAGATTGGAAAGGTTGGTTGGCGATGCTGTTTGGCCCCATAAAGAGGCATCATTCGGGCACCATGCCTGAGTCCTGGCAAAGTCTCAAGGACGGTAGCTGGCTGCTCGAACAGGAGGCGTGCCGGTTGAGCCTTTGGTGGCCGCGGTTCTACGGTTATTACCTGGTCAAGCTCGGCCCTCTAGCCGGCGCCTTTGACACCTCGGCGGCCAGGATGCAGCGCCAATGGCATATGGGCGCTACCGGTCAGGTGCATTTTGCCGGCAGCGAGCTGCCGCTGCAGGGCCGCAGTGTCGATGTGCTGGTGCTGTGCCACAACCTTGAATACAGCAAAGACCCACACCAGCTGATGCGCGAAGCCGAGCGGGTGCTGGTGGAAGGCGGGCATCTGGTGCTGACCGGCTTTAACCCCTTGTCATTGATGCACTTAACGGCCTTTTGGAAACGCTCTCCGCCCTTTGATGGCCATTTTTATCATCCGCTGCGGGTCAAGGATTGGCTGGCGTTGCTGGGCTTTGAAATTTTGGCCGATGACCGTCTGCTGTTTGGGCCGCTGTCGTCTAAAACCCCGCACTGGCTCGAAGCCCTGGGCGAGAACTACGCGCCCTTTTTCGGCGGTGTTTATATGCTGGTAGCCCGCAAAAGAGCCATTCCCATGACCGTTACCCCGGCGCTGAGCCGTCAACGTAAAAGGGTGGTTAATCCACTTGCTGGTACTGTTACTGGTCGCGTAGCCAGGCTGGAAGCGCCCAAAGCCCCGCGAGAATAACGTCGCTTTGGCGCCCGTTAAGCTGGCTGCTGCGAAACTTGCCGGTTTTCACCAAAATGCCGGTCAGCCCAGCGTCCATGGCGGCGAGGGCATCGGTGTTGATGTCATCTCCCACCATCGCCACTTCGTTTGGGGCCAGGTTTAGAAGCCGCGCCCCGAGGTGAAAAGTCTCACGGCCCGGTTTGCCGCACACCACTAAGGGGTTGCCGCTGCTTTGGGTGAGGAGCCTGGCAAAAGGGCCCACATCCAGCATTAGCTGGTCCTTGCCTTGGTAAAAATCCGACAGGCCCAGGCTTATCACCGGCACTTTGGGGTGCTCGATAAGGTAGTTAAAGGCGGCGTTCAACAGCTCATAGCGCCAATCCTTGCCAAGGTCGGCCACCACCAACGCCTGGGGGCGGGTTTTGTCCAGCACAAAGCCGTCAAAGGCGCTTTTAAGGGCCGGGTTTGTCAGCAGCCAGATGCGTTCAAGGCCCCGCCCTTCAAGCTCGGCCCTGGCCACTGTTACCGGGGTGATAATGTGGCTGGCAGGAATGTTGACACCCAGTTGACCAAGCTTTTTGGCCAGCATGTCGCTTGAAGCGCTGGTGGTGTTGGTAACAAAAGCCAGGGGCACATTGGCTTGTTGCAGGGCATGGATGGCTTCAACGGCGCCGGGCAGCGCGCCTTGGTGCTGGTAGACCACCCCGTCCAAGTCGCAAAGGATGCCCTTGACCATCTCAGCCCTCGAACCCGCTGTCTTCCAGCAAATTGCTCGACTCGGCCGCTTCTCTTGCCAGTTGGTCTACCTTTTCGTTCTCGGGGTGGCCTGAATGGCCCTTGACCCAGTGCCAGCGGATGTCATGCAAACTGGCGGCGGCGTCTAAGCGTTGCCAAAGGTCTTGGTTTTTTACCGGTTGGCGGCTGGCGGTGCGCCAACCATTTTTCTTCCAGCCGGCCATCCAGGAGGTAATGCCCTGGCGCACATATTGGCTGTCGGTCCAGATATCGATGGAGCAGGGCTCTTTAAGCACCTCCAGCCCCTTGATGGCGGCCAGCAGCTCCATGCGGTTGTTGGTGGTGAGCTTATAGCCCTGGCTCAGGCATTTTTCATGCTGGCGATAACGTAGCAGTACGCCATAGCCGCCTGGGCCCGGGTTACCCAGGCAGGAACCGTCGGTATATAGGGTTATCTGTTTTTGCACTGCGCTTTCATTGGTAAGATGCCGATAATCTTTCAAGTGTGCCTTTCTCGGCGCCGGTCAGCAAACACAAGGTGTTATGAGCGAACAGATACATCGTCAGGTGGTACTGGATACTGAGACCACCGGTATGAACCAGGATGTGGGCCCCCATTGGGAAGGCCACCGCATTATCGAGATTGGTTGCGTGGAGGTGATAAACCGCCGCCTGACCGGCCGCCATTTTCATGTGTATTTGCAGCCTGACCGGCCGGTAGATCCGGAAGCCTTTGAAGTTCATGGTATTTCTGACGAGTTTCTGAAAGACAAACCCCGCTTTGGCGACGTGGCCCAGGAGTTCATCGAGTTTATCCGTGGCGCCGAGCTGGTTATCCATAACGCCCCCTTCGATATCGGCTTTATGGACTTTGAGTTTCGGATGTGGAACCCCCAGCAGCCGCCCACCCAGCAGTTTTGCACCGTAACCGACTCGCTGGTGCTGGCGCGCCAGATGTTCCCGGGCAAGCGCAACAACCTGGACGTATTGTGCGACCGCTTCTTTATCGACAACTCCGGCCGTACCCTGCACGGCGCTTTGCTTGATGCCGAGATCTTAGCCGACGTTTATCTGGCCATGACCGGTGGCCAAACCAAGCTCAACCTGGTGGCAAGCGGCGGTGACGGCTCCGATACCGGCGGCAATGAAATTCGCCGTCTAGCCCTGGCTGCCGACGCCTTAAGCGTGGTGCGGGCCAGCGCCGACGAGCTGGCAGCCCACGAAAGCCGCCTCGATTTGGTGGAAAAGAAAGGGGGCCACTGCCTGTGGCGGCAATAAAGGCCAGCCTGGGCCTGGCGGCCCTTTGCCTTGCAAGCCAGGCCTTAGGCGCCGAGCCCAAGGACACCTTGCCCCAGTCGCTGTTGTACCTGCAAAACGTCTTTCATCTTCCCAAAGGCCCCTACTATCAAGTGCTGCGCCGTAAAAGCGGCAGCGACTCGCTGATCTTGGTGGGCCCCGATGGCAACAAATTCTACCGCGACCGCCACCCCGACACCGTGGACTGGTACTCAGCGCCGGGCATGGACATTGTCCGTATGGCATCGGCGCGCCCCGGCCCCTGGCAGGCCATTGGCGAATTCACCGGCCGTTATCCCTTCAAGGGCTTTACCTTTGGCGCCCCTGCTTGGCCCAATCCCCGTTACGTAGGGGAACAGACCGAGCTTTGCCAGCAAATTGCCGAGCCGGCCGGCAGTTTAAGTGCGGCGGAATTTACTCGGCTGGTGGACGCCCGTACCTGGTTTACCAGCAGTCACGTGGGGAAGGACGACAACTTTGCCTTTGGCTCTACCGCCAAGGTGCACCTCAAAGGGCTGGGCGGCCGTTATTGCGCCACCCTCAACGTGCCCACCCTGGCCGGGCACTATCAATGGTCGCTGCGCGATTCGGCGGTGTTTGACAGCCAAGAGTTCACCCAGGAGCTGCTGCTAAAACCCTTGCCGCTCACCATCGACACGCCGCTGCCACAAGACGACCTTAGCCCGCTGATTTACCGGGCCACCCTTAACGACGACACCCTGGACCTGCAATCGGTGCGGATAGCCCTCACCCTGCATCTGGCCAACAACCAGCAGGTAAAACGCATTTTGCGCCCTGTTAACGGTGTGGCCGAGCTGCGTTATCTGCAGACGCCGGGGCACGCCATCACCGTTAGCGGTAAAGTGGATTTTATCGACGCCGAGGGCACGGCAAGGGAGCTGCAACTACCTGAGCGGACCCTGGTTTCGGTACCGCCGCCCAAACCCAAGCCCCCTGTCGACCCGCAGGCCGAAGCGGCGAAGCCAGCAGCAAATTCCGGCTTTTCGGCGTGGTGGCTGCTTTTTGCACTGGTGCCTGTGATTTTTGGCACACTTTGGTGGTGGTTAAGGGCCCGTAAACGCCAAGAAGCTTTGCCTACAGAGGAGGCGCAATTGCCCGAATCTCAACCGCAAACGCCGGAAAATGATGGCTTTTTGCTCGATTTGAGCCGCCCTGACGATGTAGACGAAAAAAATTAAGAAAAGGTGTTGACGCTAGACGCGCGCCGAACGTAGTATTTGCGCCGCACCGGGGGGATGACCACCGGATAGCACTGAGCGGAGTGGTAGTTCAGTTGGTTAGAATACCGGCCTGTCACGCCGGGGGTCGCGGGTTCGAGTCCCGTCCACTCCGCCAACTAATTTAATGCGATGAGAACTTGGTTCTTGTCGTCGCGGGAAACCGCTAGTGACAATGTACCAAGCGGTTGCACGCCGATTGGTAAAAAAGAATAAAGTGCGGAGTGGTAGTTCAGTTGGTTAGAATACCGGCCTGTCACGCCGGGGGTCGCGGGTTCGAGTCCCGTCCACTCCGCCACTAATTAAATGCGATAAGGGCTTGGTTCTTATCGTCGCGGAGGAAAGCCAAGGCTTTCCGGGTCGCGGGCCTAGCCGGCCACGTTGAGTCCCGTCCACTCCGCCTAATTTAATGCGATGAGAACCTGGTTCTTGTCGTCGCGGGAAACCGCCAGTGACAATGTATCAAGCGGTTGCACGCCAATTGGTAAAAAAGAATAAAGTGCGGAGTGGTAGTTCAGTTGGTTAGAATACCGGCCTGTCACGCCGGGGGTCGCGGGTTCGAGTCCCGTCCACTCCGCCACTAATTAAATGCGATAAGGGCTTGGTTCTTATCGTCGCGGAGGAAAGCCAAGGCTTTCCGGGTCGCGGGCCTAGCCGGCCACGTTGAGTCCCGTCCACTCCGCCTAATTTAACGCAATAAGAACTTGGTTCTGATTGCAGCGGGAAACCGCCAGTGACAATGTACCAACCGGTTGCACGCCGCTTGGTAAAAAAGCATAAAGTGCGGAGTGGTAGTTCAGTTGGTTAGAATACCGGCCTGTCACGCCGGGGGTCGCGGGTTCGAGTCCCGTCCACTCCGCCACTACTTAAAAAACCCGACCTTGTGTCGGGTTTTTTGTTAGCCAAACCGTGCCCCGAAGCCCTTGCTGGCTTCTGGTTCGCGGACCAGGCTGATGGTTTATGGGAGCCATTGGCACACTTGGTCTGCTCTTATCGACATCTGTCCGTTGTCTATTCGTTCTGTATTGCCCTGTGCGACTCGATAGTGCCAGCTTAAGCCTACGAACCCTTCCTCATACAAAGCCTTCAGATGCCTTCCTAAAGGTTTTTATGAAGGTCAGTAACCCAAGATTGGCGACATAAAAAAAGCGCCCATTCGGGCGCCTTTTAGCAAGCCTGTCGGCTTAGTTATCTACTTTCTTACCCACCAGCTTGTGGGACAGGCGTTCAACCAGCACAAAGAACAGCGGCACAAAGAAGATCCCCAAGGCGGTGGAGGCAATCATGCCACCCAACACCCCGGTACCTACCGCGTTCTGGCTGCCAGAGCCGGCGCCGGTACTAAGAGCCAGCGGCACAACACCGAGGCCAAAGGCCAGTGAGGTCATCAGGATGGGGCGAAGACGCATCCGCACCGCATCCAGGGTCGACTCCACCAAGCCCTTGCCGTTGTCGAACTGCTCTTTGGCAAACTCGACGATAAGGATGGCGTTCTTGGCTCCCAGACCGATGATGGTCAGCAGCGCCACCTGGAAGTAAACGTCGTTAGACAGACCGCGCGCGTCGGTTGCGATCAGGGTACCTAGCACACCCAGCGGGATCACCAGCAGCACCGAGAACGGAATGGACCAGCTCTCATACAGGGCCGCAAGACACAGGAATACCACCAGGATGGACAGGGCATAGAGACCTGGCGCTTGGTTGCCGGACAGTTTTTCCTCATAGGAAAGGCCAGTCCACTCCAGGCCAAAGCCTGGGGGCAGTTTGGCAACCAAAGACTGCATGGTGTCCATGGCACTACCTGAGCTAAAGCCTGGCGCCGCGGCACCTTGGATCTCCACCGCCGGCAGACCGTTATAGCGCTGCAGCTGCGGAGAGCCATAAGTCCAGTGGCCACTGGCAAAGGCGGAGAAGGGCACCATATCGCCACTGCTGTTACGCACATACCAACGTTTTACGTCTTCAGGCTGCATGCGGTAAGGGGCTTCACCCTGCACATAAACCTTCTTGACGCGGCCACGGTCGATAAAGTCGTTCACGTAGCTACTACCCCAAGCGGTGGTAATAACCGAGTTGATATCGGCCACGCTAACGCCCAAGGCGCCGGCTTTACGGTGGTCGATATCCAGTTGGTACTCGGCTTTGTCGCTTTGGCCGTTGGGCCGCACCGCCACCAAAGAGTGGTCTTGCGAGGCCATGCCCAACAACTGGTTACGGGCGGCCATCAGTTTCTCATGGCCTTGGGAGTTACGGTCTTGCAGGTACATGTCAAAGCCGTTGGCGGTGCCCAGTTCCAATACCGCTGGCGGCACGAAAGCGAACACCATGGCGCCTTTGATTTGGCTAAAGGCGCCCATGGCCCGGCCGGCAATGGACTGTACGTCGCTGCCAGGCGCAGTACGCTCACTCCAGTCTTTGAGTTTAACGAAGGCGATACCCATGTTCTGGCCTTGGCCAGCAAAGCTGAAGCCGCCGATAGAGAACACCGAATAGACGTTGTCTTTCTCTTTGGTATGGAAGTAGTTCTCAACCTGCTTGAACACCTTGAGGGTTTGTTCCTGGGTTGAGCCCTCTGGCAACTGCACCTGGACGAACAATACGCCTTGGTCTTCGTCGGGCAAGAAGGAGCTTGGGGTGCGGCTAAAGAGCCAGCCCACTGCCACGACGATCAGCAGATAGATGATCATCATCCGGCCACCGCGCTTGAGGATGCCGGCAACGGTGCTCTGATAGCCGTGGGCGCGTTTATCAAACCAGCGGTTGAACCAGCCAAAGAAGCCGCGTTCGGAACCGTGATGGCCTTTTTCCACCTGCTTGAGCATGGTGGCACAAAGCGCAGGGGTCAAAATCAACGCCACCAGCACCGACAGCGCCATGGCCGAGACGATGGTCACCGAGAACTGGCGGTAGATAACCCCGGTTGAGCCAGTCATAAAGGCCATGGGCAGGAATACCGCCGACAGCACCAGACCGATGGCCACCAGCGCGCCGGTGATCTGGTCCATGGATTTCTTGGTGGCTTCCTTAGGCGACAGGCCTTCTTCACTCATCACCCGCTCGACGTTCTCCACCACCACGATGGCGTCATCCACCAACAGGCCGATAGCCAGTACCATGGCGAACATGGTCAGGGTGTTAATGGAGTAACCGAACAACGACAGCACCCCGAAGGTGCCCAACAGCACCACAGGTACGGCAATGGTGGGAATAAGGGTGGCCCGGAAGTTCTGCAAGAACAGGTACATGATGAGGAACACCAGTACCACGGCTTCAATCAGGGTATGCACCACGCCTTCGATAGAGAGTTTTACAAAGGGGGTAGTGTCAAAGGGCACTACCGCCTTCAGCCCCTCAGGGAAGAACTTGGAGAGCTCGTCAATTTTGGCTTCTACCGCTTTAGCGGTATCAAGGGCGTTAGCACCGGTAGCCAGGCGAATACCCACACCGGTGGCGGCTTGGCCGTTGAAGTTACTGGTGAAGTTGTAGTTCTCGGAACCCATCTCCACTTTGGCCACGTCTTTTAGGTAGACGTTGGCACCGTCGGTGCCGGTGCGCAGCAGAATGTTGCGAAACTGCTCAGGGGTTTGCAGGCGGCTTTGGGCGGTGACGGTGGCGTTCAGCTCCTGGCCGGCCACCGACGGGGTACCCCCCAACTGGCCAGCAGCCACTTGGGCGTTCTGGGCCTGGATGGCTGCAGTTACGTCAGAGGCGGTGAGGCTGTACTTTTTCAGCAGGTAAGGGTCCAACCAGATACGCATAGCGTACTGAGAACCAAACACCTGCAGTTCACCTACCCCTTGCACCCGGCTCAGCGCGTCTTTGACGTTGGAGTTGATGTAGTCGGCGATGTCCGCTTTATCCATGGAGCCATCTTCGGAAACGAAGGCGTACACCATCAGGAAGTTACGCACCGACTTGGTCACCGTTACCCCTTGGCGCTGCACACTTTCCGGCAGCAGCGGGGTGGCCAGTTGCAGTTTGTTCTGCACCTGAACCTGAGCGATATCCGGGTTGGTACCCTGGGTAAAGGTCAGGGTAATGGTGGCCTGGCCGTTGGAGTTACTGGAGGACGACATATAGTTCAGGCCATCGATGCCATTCATTTGCTGCTCGATGACCTGGGTTACGGCGTCTTCCACCGTTTTGGCCGATGCACCGGGGTAGTTGGCGGTAATGGTTACCGTCGGCGGTGCGATGCTGGGGTACTGGGCGATAGGCAGGCGAACAATCGCCAACACGCCAACCAGCATGATGAGAATCGCGATCACCCAAGCAAAAATAGGGCGTTCAATAAAAAACCGTGGCATGAAAGCTCCCCTTACTGCTGCTTGGAGGCGTCAACAGTGGTGACAGGTGCGCCGGGACGGACTTTTTGCAAGCCATCAAGGATCACCTTGTCACCGACTTTCAGGCCGCTGGTAATACGCCATTGGTTGCCTACCGCCTCGCCAGTGGTGACCGGACGTACTTCCACTTTGTTGTCGCTGGACACTACCATTACCGAGGCATTGCCCTTGGCATCGCGGCTAACGCCCTTTTGCGGTACCAAAATGGCGTTGCTGTCTTCACCGGTGCTGACTTCGGCGCGTACATACATGCCAGGTAGTAAAGTACCGTCGGGGTTGGGAATAACGGCGCGCAGTGTCACCGAGCCGGTAGACTCGTTAACGTAGACCTCGGAGTACTCAATCTTGCCCTTGATGGGGTAAGTGCTGCCGTCTTCGAGAGTCACGCTAACTTCAGCGCCTTCGGACTGCTTGAGGTTACCCTGGGCCATCTTGGTGCGAAGGGCCTGGATGGCGGCGCTTGATTGGGTCAGGTCAACATAGATGGGGTCAAGCTGCTGCACCCGCACCAGCTCTTGGGTCTGGTTGGCGGTTACCAGGGCGCCAGCTGTCACCGCAGAAATGCCAATGCGGCCACTGATGGGCGATTTCACATCGGTATAGTTGAGGTTGATCTTGGCGGTTTTTACCTGGGCCTCGGCTTCCTTGATGCTGGCCAGAGCCTGCTTGTAGGTGGCTTCGGCTTGGTCGAGATCCTGCTGGCTGACATAGTTGGTTTTCACCAGCTTCTGGTAGCGCTTGTAGGTTAGCTCGGTGGAACGGGCATCGGCGTTGGCTTTGGCCAAGGAGGCTTCAGCACTGGCCAGAGCCGCTTCATAAGGGGCCGGGTCAATCTGATAGAGAGACTGGCCAGCGTCGACGTTACCGCCTTCGGTAAAGAGGCGCTTTAGCAGCACACCTGAAACCTGTGGGCGGATTTGCGCTTCCAAGAAGGCTTGCACCCGGCCCGGTAGCTCGGTGGTGAGGGTCAGCGGCTGAGACTGGACCGTCATAATGCCGACTTCCTGTGGGGGCTGCTGCTGACCTTGGCCGGCTTGCTCGGCAGGGCTACAGCCTGCCAGGGCGGCGGTGATCACCAGGGCCAAAATGGCACTTTTATGTTGTCGCATGACAAAAACCTCTGTATTCAAAATGACGGTTCATAAACAGCAACGCAGTATTTTTAGAAGTGGCATGATATCAGGAACGAATGAACGTTCATTCCTAAAAGCTGTTACAGTGCGTTTCGTGGCCGGGAACAAAAGCGGCTTGCGTCGATTTTCCATTCAAAACAACACGCCAAATCCTGATCATGGCGTGTCATTGTTACTGGCGACTGACCGGTCTCGAAATTCCCCGTCTAACCACAGTGCGGCCTGGGTCCAATAAGACTGGGACTGCAAACAAGCCTCTGGTGAGATCAGCACCGGAATAGATTGCGCTTCACGGGTAAAAAGGCCACTGGGACTACGATAGACCACGTACTGCTTGTTGCCATCCATGCTGGCGTAAACTGACGAGCCGTAATCGGTATCAATAAGAAAGTGAAGCTTATCCAGCCAGCCGGGTTTTACCCAGGTGCGGGGGGATAAGGCGTAGGCGTGGTGCGGCGTGTTGTTGGCTTGGTCGATATCGCGAAAGCGCCCTTCAACCCGGTCGAGGCGATATTGCGGGTCAAGGCCAAGCACCGTCAGCCAGTTAGGCCATTTGATAAAGCGGGCATCGATGCGCCAGTCGTCACCTTGAATGGGAAAACTGCGTTCGGCGCAGCTGCCGGGAGTGGCCAGGAATAACTGGTAATGTTGAGGGCTCAGTTCTTTGAAGCGAACCGTGGCGATGGCGGTTTCAGCGCCAAGGCGGTCATAAGTGCGATAAAGGGCGAAAAACAGCAGGCTGCTGACCAGCAATCCGCTTAAGAGGCTCAACAGTAACAGCCGCCACAGCCACTTTATCATCCGTTTCGCTATCCCTTTGGTTCATCGCGTTTTTAGCCTATCCCAAGGCCAAGTTACCGTCACCTCTAAAAATAAACCCGGCTCAGGCCGGGTTTGAAAAAGCGTGCCGCGAGCCGTTAGTTGACCACGAATTTGCCGTTCATCAGGGCAAAGTGCCCGGGGAAGGAGCAGAAGAAGGTGTAATCGCCGCCTTTTTGCAGCTTGCTCATATCAACGGTGACTTTGGTTTGCTCGCCACTGCCGATAATGGCGGTGTGGGCCAATACCCGGGTATCCCCTTGGGGCAGGTAGTCGTTATCAAGGCCGGCCTGGGCACCGGCCATGGCCAGGGCTTGGTAATCGGCGGTTTTACTCAGCACCCAGTTATGGCCCATGGTCTGTTTGGGCATGCTGCCCGAATGGGTGAGGGTCACGGTGAAGGTCTTGCAGCTGGCCGGAACGTTGATGGTTTTTTTGTCAAACTGCATGGCGTCATTGCCGTCAATGGTGGTGGCGCAATCATCGGCAAGGGCCGGTAAGGCACTGACCGACAACAGCGCGGCCAACAGGACTTTTCTCATTTTCAGACCTCCAAAGGTGTTGTCGTACCCAGCTTAGGCTATTTGGGCTGAGTTGTTAATGCCACAGGGCGCCCGCGCTTGGCAATGGCAAAAGTCTATGGCGATCAACACATTATTGAAAATGTGCGGGACGTCTACGGCAACCTCAGCGCCGGGAATAAAAAAGCCCCGCGGCTGCGGGGCTTTTTTCGGTTCAGGCTCAGGCGGCTTTGCCGGCGGCCTTTTTCTCTTTTTTGACCAGTTCCTTGTCGGCGGCCAAGTACAGAGGGTCGAAGTCGTCAACGTTGATGGCGCGCAGGCGGCCTTTCTCGGCGCGGCGCAGCAGTTCTGCTTCGTCTTCGCTGATGATCCCCAGGGCCAGGCCCTCTTCAGCTACTTTATCAAGGCGCCAGAACAGGCGCTTGCGGTCGGTGGCTTTGGCAACCTTGTCGAACACCGGCTCTACGGCCAGGATGTCTTCTAGGGTTTGCTCCAGCATACCCACTGCGTTGTTTTCCACGCGGCTCAGGTGCTGGCTGCTACCCAGGCGGCTGCGGGTTTCAGAGGGGGTTTGCAAGAAGGTGGCTACTTTGTAGTCCAGCTTGTCGCCAGGGCGGCTTACCGGGCGGCCCCAGGGCAGGATAACCAGGCGCAGTACCCGGCCAACCCACTTGTTGGGGAAGTTACGCAGCAGCTCGTCCAGGCTCTCTTGCAGCTTGGCCAGGGCATCTTCTACGCCCCATTGCAGCAGCGGCAGCTCTTCGCGGCGACGGCCTTCGTCGTTGAAGTGTTTGAGGGCGGCAGAGGCCAGATACAACTGGCTCAGCAAATCGCCCAGACGCGCAGAGACCCGCTCACGGCGCTTAAGCTCACCGCCCAGCACGCCCATGGCCACGTCAGACAACAATGCCAGGTTGGCAGAGAAGCGGTTCATCTGCTGGTAGTAACGCTTGGTTTGGTCCTTGAACGGCGCGGCGCTGAAGCGAGCACCGGTCAGGCCCAGCCAGAAGGAGCGGAAGAAGTTGGACATGGCAAAACCGATATGGCCAAACACGGCTTTATCGAAGGCCACCAGGGCTTGCTTCTTGTCTTCAATGGCAGCGGCTTCCAGCTCGGCCAGCACATAAGGATGGCAGCGGATGGCGCCCTGGCCGTAGATCATCATGGAGCGGGTCAGGATGTTGGCCCCTTCCACGGTGATGGCAACAGGGGCGCCCTGATAGCCACGGGCCAGGTAGTTCTCCGGCCCCATACAGATGCCTTTGCCGCCGTGGATGTCCATGGCGTCGATGATGCCTTTTTGCATCCGGTCGGTCAGGTGGTACTTGACGATGGCGGTGATAACGGAGGGCTTTTCACCCAGATCAAGGCCGGTGGTGGTCAGCTCACAGGTGGCACCCATCAGGTAGGCGTTGCCACCCAGGCGCGCCAGCGGCTCCTGGATACCTTCCATCTTGCCGATGGGCAGGCGGAACTGGCGACGCACTCGGGCGTAAGCGCCGGAGGCCAGGGCCAGGGTTTTCAGGCCACCGGTGGCGTTGGAGGGCAGGGTGATGCCACGACCAACGGAGAGGCATTCCACCAGCATGCGCCAGCCTTGGCCAGCCATTTTCGGGCCACCGATGATGTAATCGAGAGGCACGAATACCTCGTTGCCGCGGGTCGGGCCGTTCTGGAACGGCACGTTCAGCGGGAAGTGGCGACGGCCAATTTCCACGCCAGGAGTGTGGGTGGGAATAAGGGCGCAGGTAATGCCCAGCTCTTCTTCGCCGCCCAACAGGCCATCAGGGTCACGCAGTTTAAAGGCCAGGCCCAGCACGGTGGCCACCGGGGCCAGGGTGATGTAGCGCTTGTTCCAGGTGATTTTCATCCCCAGCACTTCTTGGCCTTCCCACTCGCCTTTGCACACCACGCCAAAATCGGGAATGGCGCCAGCATCAGAGCCCGCTTCCGGGCTGGTTAGGGCAAAGCAGGGGACTTCCAGGCCTTTGGCCAGGCGTGGCAGGTAGTAGTCTTTCTGCTCTTTGGTGCCATAGTGTTGCAACAATTCACCCGGGCCCAGGGAGTTGGGCACGCCGACGGTGGACGAGAGCACCATGGATACGCCGGTCAGGCGTTGTAATACCAACGATTGGCAGTAGGCGGAGAATTCCAGGCCGCCGTACTCCTTCTTGATGATCATCGAGAAGAAGCCTTTTTCTTTCAAAAAATCCCACACTTCGGGGGCCAAGTCGGCGCGCTCGTGGGTGGTTTCCCAGTCGGAGACCATGCGGCACAGCTCTTCAACCGGGCCGTCCAAAAAGGCTTGCTCTTCGGCGCTCAGCTGCGGCTTGGGAAAGCTGTGCAGTTTGTTCCAGTCCGGGTTGCCGCGAAACAGCTCGCCGTCCCACCAGGTGGTGCCAGCTTCAATGGCTTCGCGCTCGGTGCTGGACATCTCCGGCATGATTTTACGGTAGAGCTTCAAGAAGGGGCCGGAAATATAAGTGTGACGGATGCTGGTGATATTAAGCGGCACCAAAATCAGCAGCGCCAGCAGCCACAGCCAGATAGACGCCGCCCCCAGCAGGCTGCCCACCACCAGGGCGCCGAACACGGCCACCGTGAAGGTCATCAAAGAAGCTCGGTGGTAGGCTAGAGCCCAGGCACCACCGAGGACCACCAGAGTCCAAATTAGAGTCAACACGATTCCCTCCTTACGGGTTTATTTCTCTTAAGAGGTCAGACCTCTGTGTTGTTGCCACTTTTTACTGGATACGGCTCAGTGAATCAAGAAGGATTTGTTGATTATGGCTGGTTATAATCGTCAGCCATTATGTCCACCCAGGAAGCGTCTCATGGAGTTACAAGACATCGTCAAAGCGCAGCTCAGCGAAGCTGCCGACGTGCTGGCCCGATTCAGTCAGGACTCAACCCAACTGGCAGCAGTCTCTCAGGCCGCACAGCTGTTAGCTGAACAGTTTAAGAGCGGTGGCAAGGTACTGGCCTGCGGTAACGGTGGCTCCCATTGTGACGCCATGCACTTTGCCGAGGAGCTGACCGGGCGTTTTCGGGAAAACCGCGCCGGCCTGCCGGCTATCGCCATCTCCGACCCCAGCCACTTGTCCTGCGTTGGCAATGACTACGGTTTTGATTATGTCTTCTCCCGCTACGTCGAAGCGGTGGGCCAAAAAGGCGACGTATTGTTTGGCCTTTCCACCTCCGGCAACTCGGCCAACATCATCAAGGCAGTGGAAGCGGCCAAGGCCAAAGGCATGAAGGTTATCCTGCTGACCGGCAAAGACGGCGGCAAGCTGGCCGGTATGGCCGACGTGGAAGTGCGGGTACCGCACTTTGGTTACGCCGACCGCATCCAGGAAATTCACATCAAGGTGATCCACTCCATCATCCTGATGGTGGAAAAGCTGATGGCCTGAGGCTTTTTAGCACAACGTAAAAACCGGCCACATCAAGGCCGGTTTTTTGATAAATCAGTGTTGGCATTTTAAGTTTTCTATTTATATATCGTGCCTTTTTTTGTACCATCCCTGTCTCTTTTACATGGATTTTTATACAGGACGTAATACGCAATGCGTTTTCTTGCTTTTGTCGCCAGCCTTATTGTACTCGGGGGCTGCGCGCCATCCTCTCAGTTAAATGCCTTCAACCAGTTTAAGGATGAAGGAAAGATAAATAAAATCATGGTGATAAGTGCCCCGCATCCGGGTGTCGAACCTGCCGTCAATGAGTCATTCGTGCGTTCACTTGTTGGAGGCAATGTCGATATTGTCAGCGGTGATCCCTCGCTTATTGAAATGGCCGGTACCAGCGATATCGTTGGCATGGTGCGCTTGTTAAAGAGTGAGCATGTCAGTCATGTGCTGTTGATCGAACCGCTTAAAAATAACAAGGCCTATCCTGTTGAAAGCTATGCGCCGCTTTGGGTGGCCTTCCCTGATGCTATCAATGCCCATTCCAAGAAAAAGGTTGGCAATGCCTGGCTGGTTCGCATGTTCAGGGTTGACTCAGAACGTATGGTCTGGATGGGCGTGACCCAGGACCCTCATTCGCTGTTAAACCAATGGCATGAAACATACGCTGCCAACGGGTTAAAGGTCGGTTCTATTTGACGCTGTTGCCCTTTGTTCGGTAAACAATCTGGCGGATTGTCAGTATTGGAATAAAGGGCGATGTGTGAATTACTGGGCATGAGCGCCAACGTGCCGACCGATATCTGTTTTAGCTTTACCGGCCTTATCCGCCGTGGCGGCGATACCGGGCCGCATAAGGATGGCTGGGGCATCACCTTTTATGAGGGTAAGGGTTGCCGTACTTTTAAAGATCCCGAGCCGTCGCACCAGTCTCCCATCGCCGGCTTTTTGCGTGACTACCCCATTAAAAGCTGCGCCGTGGTGTCCCATATCCGCCAGGCCAACCGTGGCCGGGTAGGGCTGGAAAACACCCACCCCTTCACCCGCGAGCTGTGGGGCCGCAACTGGACCTACGCCCACAACGGCCAGCTAAGCGGCTACCAAGGCCTTGCCACCGGTCCACTGGCGCCAGTGGGCAACACCGACTCCGAGCGGGCCTTTTGCCACCTGCTGCACCGCATTCAAACGCGCTTTCCCAAAGGGCCGCCGGCCAAGGCCCAGACCCTTTGGCGTTTTATTGCCAGGGTTGCCGAGGAGTTTCGCGCTCTTGGGGTATTTAACATGCTGCTAAGCGACGGGCGCTACCTAATGGCCTATTGCAGCACCCAGCTCCATTGGCTCACTCGCCGCGCTCCGTTCGGGCCGGCCAAGCTGATTGATGAAGACATGGAAGTGGACTTTAGCGCTGTGACCACCCCTGATGATGTGGTCACGGTCATTGCCACCCGGCCGCTGACGCAAGGGGAGCATTGGACTGCCCTGGCGCCAGGGCAGTTCGCAGTATTCAGGCTAGGGGAGCCCTTTCTTACTGGGGGCTAGCGGCCTCGGTGGGGGCGGCGGCTTCTTTGTAGTCGGACAGCACCAGCTCCATCTGCTCAACCCCGTCCTTGGATTGCCACAACCTGACCAGGGTGTAGTGCAGCTTGGGGGCCAGCCAGAACAGGGTTTCCCGGCTGGAATTGTCCCGCACCCGCTCTACCCGCAGGGTGTCGAGGTCGCCATAGGGGGTGGACAGGCGCTCTTCACCCACCACCCGGAACCGGTACACCTTTTCTTTCAGTTCCTTGACGATGTGGTAGGTCACGTCCTTTTTACCGGCGGCCAAGTCCAGTGCCAACTGCTGCTGGTAGGAGAGGGGATCGTACACCATCCCTTTGACATTGATGCCGGCGCCGCCGCTTCGCACCGTGTTCCCTTCAAAGCTTTCGCTTTCTTTGTCGTCAGGGCCGGTGCCGGTGCGCTTGTATTGGTATTGGCTGGCCTGCACCTGCTGGCCATCGCTTCCCAGGGTAAAGGTGGCGGTCTCTTCTCTTTGGTCGGAAAAGATAAGCCAGCTCAGGTCTGAGGCGTTGTGCAGAATGTAGGTGTCGCCGTCCTGTTTGAGGCTGCGCGTGCCCATACCCAGAGCTTTGCCTTTACGCAAGACCTTATAGGTGGCGTCGTAGGAAACAAGGGGGGATGCCATGGCAGGCAGCGACAGCGTCGCTGCCACCATGAACGATATCAGTGCGTTACGTACCCGCATGGCGGTAAAACCTGTCCGTCAAGCCAGGCCTTACCTTCGCCCATTTGCAATCTGCCGTCAACGAACCAAGCGCAGACCATGGGGTAAATAACATGTTCTTGCCGATGAACTTTCTCGGCCAGGCTGTCGGCGTTGTCAGCAGCCTCAATGGCCACCTTGGCCTGGGCGATGACAGGGCCACCGTCCAGCTCGGCAGTCACAAAGTGCACCGACACGCCATGCTCGCTGTCACCGGCGTCAAGAGCTCGCTGGTGGGTATCCAGCCCCTTGTACTTGGGCAGCAGCGAGGGGTGGATATTCAGCAGCTTGCCTTCGAAGGCGCTCACGAATACCGGAGTCAGGATGCGCATAAAGCCGGCCAGCACCACCAAGTCGGCACTGAAGTCGCTAACCGCCGCCACCAGGGCGGCGTCGTAACTTTCGCGGTCGCCAAAGTCTTTGTGACTGAGCACCCGGGTAGGGACACCGGCGTTTTCGGCGCGGGTCAGGCCATAGGCCGAGGCCTTGTTGGAAATAACCCCTACCACCTGGCCGTTCACGGTGCCGGCCTGGCAGGCGTCGATGATCGCCTGCAGGTTGGAGCCGCTACCGGATATCAGGACAACCAGGCGTTTCAACGAATTTCTACCGCTTTGTCGCTGTCGCCGCGTTTGGCGATGGTACCGATGTGCCAGGGGCTTTCACCTTGCTCGGTCAGCACCGCCAGGGCCTCTTCCAGTTGGGAGTGAGGCACCACCAGCACCAGGCCGACACCGCAGTTAAAGGTGCGGTACATCTCTTCGCGGGTGACGTTACCTTCGGCTTGCAGCCAGTTGAAGATGGCCGGCCATTGCCAGGACGCTTCGTTGACTACCGCTTTGGCATCGGCGGGCAGGACCCTTGGAATGTTTTCCCAAAAGCCGCCACCGGTGATGTGGGACAGCGCTTTTACGCGCACCTTGCGAAACAGCTCCAGCACCGGCTTGACGTAGATGCGGGTGGGTTCGAGCAGCAGGTCGGCCAGGGGCTTGCCGTCAACGATGGTGTCGGCCTTGGCACCGGCCACTTCCACAATCTTGCGTACCAGGGAGTAGCCGTTGGAGTGCGGGCCGGAGGAGGGCAGGGCAATGAGGGCATCGCCTTCGCTGACGCCGCTGCCGTCGATGATTTTGGACTTTTCAACCACGCCAACGCAAAAGCCGGCCAGGTCGTAATCGTCGCCTTCGTACATGCCGGGCATTTCGGCGGTCTCGCCACCGATCAGGGCGCAGCCTGATTGCTCGCAGCCGTTACCGATACCGGCAACCACTTGGGCGGCCACGTCTACGTCCAGCTTGCCGGTGGCGTAGTAGTCGAGGAAGAACAGCGGCTCGGCGCCTTGTACGATAAGGTCGTTAACGCACATGGCCACCAGATCGATGCCCACGCCATCGTGGCGGTTCCAGTCCAGGGCCAGGCGCAGCTTGGTGCCGACGCCGTCGGTGCCGGCAACCAGCACCGGCTCCTGGTAGCCGCTGGGGATCTGACACAGGGCGCCAAAACCACCCAGGCCCCCCATTACTTCAGGGCGGCTGGTGCGGCGGGCCACACCTTTGATCCGTTCTACCAGGGCGTTACCTGCATCAATGTCTACACCGGCGTCTTTATAGGACAGGGACGTGCGTTTTTCGCTCATCGTCTTCCTCGAGGGCAAATTGGGGGTTTTTGGGCGGGGCGTATTGTAGCCGGGCCGGGCTTAAGTTGAAACGTTTTCCTCGCGGCTTTTTCCGTTGTTCCCCATGGCCGCAAAAGGTAAAATTGGCCGGTTTTGTGCCGGTAAAAAGAAATGGGAGCGCTCGAATGAAGATCTGCGAAGTCAAACACCCCCTGGTCCAACACAAACTGGGCCTGATGCGTGAAGCTGACATCAGCACCAAGCGCTTTCGTGAACTGGCCGCCGAAGTGGGCAGCCTGCTCACCTATGAGGCCACCAAGGATTTCGAGTTGGAAACCGTCACCATCGAAGGCTGGAACGGCCCGGTGGAGATTGAGCAGCTCAAGGGCAAAAAAGTCACAGTGGTGCCTATTCTGCGCGCCGGTCTTGGCATGATGGACGGGGTGCTGGAGCACATTCCTTCTGCCCGGGTCTCGGTGGTGGGCATGTACCGCAACGAAGAAACCCTCGAACCGGTGCCGTATTTCGAGAAGCTGTGCGGCGACCTTGAAGAGCGGGTGGCCTTGGTGGTTGACCCCATGCTCGCCACCGGCGGCTCCATGGTTGCCACCATTGACCTGCTTAAAAAGCGCGGCTGCCAGCACATCAAGGTGCTGGTGCTGGTGGCGGCACCGGAAGGCATCAAGGCCCTGGAAGCGGCCCATAATGATGTGGAGCTTTACACCGCATCGGTCGATAAGTGCCTGAACGAAGACGGTTATATCATCCCTGGCCTCGGCGACGCCGGCGACAAGATCTTCGGCACCAAATGAACCCGACCCGGCGCTGGCCGGGTTTTTAATATTGCTCAGAGAAATTGTTCATGTCTGTGACTGCCGATCCGTTCCATATCGACAATCCCTTCAAACGCGCCCTTATCGGCGGCCAAATGCTGTTTGTGGCCTTTGGCGCCCTGGTGCTGATGCCGCTGCTGACCGGCCTTGACCCCAACGTGGCCTTTTTTACCGCAGGCGCCGGCACCTTGCTGTTCCAACTGGTCACCAAGCGCCAGGTGCCGGTGTTTTTGGCCTCAAGCTTTGCCTTTATCTCGCCGGTGGTGATGGGCACCCAGCAGTTTGGTCTGCCAGCCACCCTGGGCGGGCTGGCGGCCTGTGGCGGCGTTTACATGCTGCTGTCGCTGGTTATCAAGATTCGCGGCGTCGGTATTATCGAGCGGGTGCTGCCGCCGGTGGTGGTGGGGCCCATTATCATCGTGATTGGCCTTTCCCTAGCCCATCTTGGCGTCAACATGGCCATGGGTAAAACCGGTAACGGCGCCGAGCAGCTGGTAGAGCCTGCCAAGGCGCTGGCTATCTCCATGGCGGCCCTCGCCACGACTCTTGCGGTAGCCATTTTTGCCCGCGGCATCTTTAAGCTCATCCCTATTATCTCGGGCATCATCGTCGGCTATTTGTTGTCCCTGGCCATGGGCATCGTGTCCTTTGATAAGGTGGCGGCCGCTGCCTGGTTTGCCATTCCGCACTTCACCACCCCCGAATTTCGCTGGGACGCCATTTTGTGGATGCTGCCGGTGGCCATTGCTCCGGCCATCGAGCACGTCGGAGACGTACTCACCATCGGCACCGTCACAGGCAAGGATTACGTTAAAAAACCCGGCCTGCACCGCACCATGCTGGGGGACGGCCTGGCCACTACCCTGGCGGCCTGCTTTGGTGGCCCACCCAATACCACCTATTCCGAGGTAACCGGCGCCGTTACCCTCACCAAAAGCTTTGACCCGCGCATCATGACCTGGGCCGCTGGCTTTGCGGTGGTACTGGCCTTTGTGGGTAAACTGGGGGCGGCGCTGCAGTCCATTCCTTCGGTGGTGATGGGCGGCATTATGGTGTTGCTGTTTGGCTCCATCGCGGCGGTGGGCATTAACACCCTGGTGCGGGCCCAGGTGGATTTGGCCCAGCCTCGCAACCTGGTTATCTGCTCTGTGGTGCTGGTATTTGGCATCGGCGGCATGGTGATTGGCCTCGGTTCCTTTACCCTCCAGGGCATCAGTTTGTGCGCCCTGGTGGCGGTATTACTGAACCTGGTATTACCCAGGGAACAGCATCCATCTTGAGTCAGGGGGGCGCTGCCCCTATGATCGGGGCTTTCCGGCATGGAGAACGCCATGAAATCCTTTGTTTTTGTTTGCCTTACGCTGTTTTGCAGCCAGGTTTTTGCAGTGCCGGTGGGCGAGTTGTATCGCAGCCAGGTGGCTATCAAGAGCCAAACCGATACCGCCCGTGAAGCGGCCCTCAAAGCCGCTATGGCTCAGACCCTGGTGCGGGTGACCGGCAGCAGCGAGGCTGCCAGCGCCCCGGAGCTGGCCGAGCTACTTAACGACCCGTCCCCCTATGTGCTCTCCTATCGCTATGAGCAAGGGGATGATGGCCTGGAGCTTTATGCCGCCTTTGACCAGCACCTGCTGGACCAGGCCATCTGGCAACACGGCTATGGCGTTTGGGGGGCAGAGCGCCCCACCACCTTGCTGTGGGTTGCCATTCAGGATGCCAGCGGCCAGCGCGATATGGTGAGCGACGCCTCAAGGCCGCTGCTGGCCAAGGCCGCCGTGGACGAAGGCAAGCAGCGTGGCCTGCCGGTCGTGCTGCCGCTTTGGGATCTGGACGACAAGGTCAAGCTCGACGTGCTGGATGTGTGGGGCCGCTTTGACGAGCCGGTCAGTGACGCCTCCAGCCGCTACAAGGCGGCCCAGTTTGTGATGGCGCGTCTGACCCCGAACGGCCAGGGCTACGCCGCCGATTGGCAACTCAGCGGCGCCATTAGCCTCAGCGGCCAGGTCACTGGCGACAGCCCCGAGGCCGCCATGCGCGCCTTGGTAGACGACCTCACCGACCAGCTCGCCGCCAACCTGGCGGTCAAAGGCAATCTGTCCGCGCAGCGCAATGAGATAACCCTGCTGGGTGTGGGCCGCGCCGAGGATTACCTCAAAGCCCTGGACGAGCTGAAAAAGCTGCCGGTGGTGGCCGATGCCGAGGTGACCGATGTCAAAGCCGGGGCCGTAACTTTCAGCCTGCAACTGCGGGGCGACCAGACCCAGCTCAGCCAGGCCTTGACCCTCAGCCGCCACTTCGAGGCCGGCCCTGATGGTCAGTACCATTTTGTGAATCGATGAGGACGCCCAGTGCAGTTACCCCTGGCCGTACAGCTGCCTGACGACGAGACCTTCGTCAGTTTCTACCCCAGTGACAACGCCCAGGTGGTGGCGGCAGTCAAAGGGGCCGCCCGGGCCGAAGGAAAAAGGGTGCTTTATCTGTGGGGTAAGGGCATGAGCGGGCGCAGCCACCTGCTGCACGCCGCCTGCGCCCTGGCCGCCGAGCGCGGCGCCCCGGCCGCCTACCTGCCGCTCAAGGCCCGCGACCAAATGGCGCCAGCCATGCTCGAAGGCATGGAAAAGTTAGCGCTGGTCTGTATCGATGATGTGGGCGCCATTGCCGGCGACGCTGCCTGGGAGCGCCAGATCTTCGATTTGTACAACCGCGCCCTGGAAACCCGCGACGGCGCCCACCTCATCATCACCGCCCAGGCGCCGCCTCAGCAGTTGGGCATTGTGCTGCCCGACCTTATCTCCCGGCTCGACTGGGGGGTGACCTACCAGCTGCACCCACTGGATGACGAAGGTAAATTGGCGGCGCTGCAGCTGCGCGCTGGCCTGCGCGGCTTTACCCTGCCGGACGATGTGGGGCGCTTTTTGCTCAATCGCCTGTCACGGGAGATGCGGGCGCTGTTCGACGCCCTCGACTTGCTGGACAAGGCGTCTATCGCCGCTCAGCGAAAGCTCACTATTCCTTTCGTCAAACAGACCCTGGACCTATAAAAAAGCCCGCATCATGCGGGCTTTTTTGTCAGGGCTTGGGAAGGGGCAGCACTCGGTCGTGGGCGCGCTGCAACAAGCGGTAGGGCACCGGGGTGTCGCTCACCCGCGCCCGCTTGCTCAACACCCCAAGGCTGGTGGCGCAGGCCGGGGTGAGGTTATCCAGCCAGCCCTCATTGCTGCAAAGCTCGGTGGGGGTGAGGCCGGTTAGCAGGGCTGCGGCATCGTCGTAGACCTGGGGCAAGATGTTTTGCACCGCAAACAGCGCCCGAGGGCGAATATTGGCGGCGCCGATGCGGTTACGCTGGCCGCGATAAACCAGGTAATCATTGCTGCTGGTGGGAGAAGCGGGGTTGTTGGTGACCGCGATATCCCGGTCTATGCCGTAGCGCAGCTTCATCATGGTTTCTTCAAAAAGCATGGCCAAGTCTTCGCGGGTGCTGGCGTAGTTGTAAAAATCGTTGGCCCGGTCCGGGAAGAAGAACCCGGCCACATCGCTTGGCAGGTAGCCTTGTTGGGTAACATCGGCGTTGTCGCCAAAAAAGCGTACCTGGCCCAGGCCGTACATCTCATTGGATTGCAGCGGATAGCCGTTGGTGAGCTGATCTGAGAGCAGCGGCGGGTTGGTGGCAGCGGTCAGGAAGGTATCGCTGCCGCTAAGGCCGGTCTGGCGCTTGGCCTGAGACATAAAATCGTTGGCGTGGCTCAGTTCGTGATAGAGCAGCGAGCCTAAATCCAGGCCCATGGCTTCGATGGTGCGGGTCTGGCGGGCCTGGGGATCGGTGCTGGAGAAGGCGTAGGCGTCATCTTTGACATAGCGCCAGGGCATCACGAACTGCAAGTCGTCGCCAAAACCGGCCCGGTAGTCGGGCTGCTCGTTGATGAGATCCCGCTCGGCCGGGGTCAGCCACAGGCTGTCCGGGTCAAGGTAGATGGTGCCGGTCAGGGCCCAGTAGAAAGACGGGCGCACGTCGCTGGAAATCACGATGGCGGTGGTGGCCCCCAGCAGGGTTTTAAAGTCGTCGTTCGGGTCGAGGTTTTCCAAAAAGTAGGCAAAGCGCTCGCCCATCCAGGTATTGGACACCAGCACCCTATCGAGAATGGCGTCCACGCTGGGGGTGTCGGTGTTTAGCCCAAGTGGCGGCAGGGTATTGATAGTGCAAAGGTTATTGGCGGTTAGCTGGTTTGAATAAACGCAATTTGCCAGCACGCTGGCGTAGGGGCTGTCGCTGCGGTAGGGCCTGACATAGGCCAGGGGGCTGGTGGTGGCGCAGTTATCGCCGCTGCCATTGCAAAAATAGGGGCTGGTTACCTCGGCGCGGTTACGCACCACAATATAAGCGGTGTCGGTCAGCGTACCAGCGTCGGTTTGTGCCGTGCCTTCAAAGGTCATTACCGCATCGCCGCTCACTTGGGGGGCGGTCACAAACAATACCGGCTCGCTACTGCTGGTTTCCAGGGTGGCGCTGGGCCCGGAGAGCTGGCGAAACGACCAGCTGCTGACATTGCTGATGCCGGTGGCGTTGAGGCGCAGGGAAAATTCGGCCCCTTCGCTTACCGCCCGGTCAACCCGCAGCTGCGCCTGGGGGGCGCTGGTGTCGGTAACGGTCAGGCTGGCGTCTTTACTCAAGGTGCTGCCGTCACTGCGGGTAGCGGTAAAGCGAAACTGGTAACTGCCGGCCTGGCTGGCGTCAAAGCCGATACCGGCAGTCCCGGCTGAGAGCAGTTCGACAGTGGGGCCGCTTAGCTGGGTCCAGCTGTATTGGCGGTAACTGCCCTGGGGCAAGGTGGCGACCAGGCCCACCGCATCGCCGGTCAGGGCCTGGCTGTCGCCGCTGATGGTAAGCTCGGTTACCGGCTGGGTAACCACGTCACTCACGCCACTGGAGCCGCCACCGCCGCAGCCGCTTAGCATCAGCAGGCAGGCACCAACAGGCCCAATCGTCCTTGTAAATAACTGCATCGCCACACTCTCTGGTTGTCATGATGTAAAGAGGTTGTGGTGTTTTTAGCTGCAAATCAAGTGCTTTGCCAGGGCAGGGGAAGTGGCGCCTTGTAAAGGAAAGCAGGCCGCCAGGGGACGGCGGCCGAAGATCAGGCGCAAAGCGCCTTGGCGGTTCTGGCCAGGCGCCGGCCCATGGCCAGGCACAGGGCCTTTTCATCATGGCTGATGGCGCCGTGCTCGGCCCAGTGGCTGGGGCCATAAGGGGTGCCGCCGGTGTGGGTATGATGCAGGGCAGGCTCGGTGTAGGGCAGGCCCAGCACCATCATGCCGTGGTGCAAGAGCGGCACCATCATCGCCAGCAAGGTGCTCTCATGGCCGCCGTGCAGGCTGCCAGCGGAGGTGAAGACGCAGGCCGGTTTATCCACCAGGCTGCCAGCCAGCCAGTCGCTGGCGGTGCTGTCCCAAAAGGCCTTCATGGGCGCGGCCATGCCGCCAAAGCGGGTGGGGCTGCCAAGGGCTAGGGCGCTGGCGTTTTTCAGCTCATCGGCGGCAATTTGCGGGTCTTCACCGCCTTCTTCGACGGTGCGCAGCCAGGTTTCTACCCCTTCTTCTTCGATACCGCGGGCAATAAGCCGTGCCATCTGACGGGTAGCGCCGGTTTTACTGTAATAGAGCACCAGCACCGGGCTCATAGGATCTCCAGCACCTGCTCGGGCGGGCGGCCGATGCGCGCCTTGTCGCCGTTGACCAAAATCGGCCGTTCAATCAGTTTGGGGTGCTCGCTCATGGCGTTAAGCAGCGCCGCTTCGTCGTTCACCTCGGCCAGCCCCAGCTCCTTGTAAAGATCTTCTTTGGTGCGCATCAGTTGGCGGGCCGAACTAAAGCCAAGCTTGGTAAGCAGTGCCTTGAGGGTGGCCACATCCGGGCTTTTTTCCAGATAGAGCACCAGCTCAGGGGCCTGGCCTTGTTGTTCCAAAAGGGCCAGGGTTTCGCGGGACTTGGAACAACGGGGGTTATGGTAAAGCTGCATCTGTGTCTCCTTTGGGCTCTGGCCTATTGTAACGGCCCGAGCCCATGGGTGCTAACGGCGCTGCAAGGCCTCGAAGCGGGCTTTTTTGGCCCGAAGCTGGGCGATACGCCCTTCGATGCGCCGCTGCTCGATAACGTTGTCGCCCAGCGCCTTGTAGGCGTTGTTGAAATGGCCGATGGCGCGGTCAAAGGCGCCAAGATAGGCCAGCTTTTCGGCCTGCCAGGCTTCGCGCTCGCCCACATCCTTCACCTGGGCCTGAGCCTGGATCATGAGATCCATAGCCAGGGAATCATCAGGGTGAATATAAAGATAAGGCTCCAGCACCTTGATGGCCTCGCTGCCTTTGTCGGCTCGCACCCAGGCGTTGGCAAGGTTAAGGGCCACCACCGGGCTGTTGGGGCGGATCTCGGCCTCGGGGGCCAAAAAGCGGGCCGCTTCTTCCCCGCGGTCAAGGCCGATAAGGGCGTCGACCTTGAGCGATTTGTAATAGAGGCTGTGGGGCGAGGCCTTGAGCAGCTTGTTGGCGATATCCAGGGCGCCTTGGTAGTCGTCAGACATCAGGGCCACCTGGCCAAGGCCATAGTGGATGGCCTCTTCAAAGACGTATTCGTGGTTCTTTAACTCGTTTTCCAGGCGCGGTTTAACCTTGTCCGGCGGATCGCCGTACTGGGTGCGCAGCAGCATCTTGACCAGCTCGAAATCCAGGGAGGGTTTGCGGATCACCTTGGGCAGCTGCATGGCACGGGTACGGGCCTGGGCTACCCGGGTTTCGGACAACGGGTGGTCGAGCAAGAATTCCGGCGGCTTGGATACAAAGCGGTATTGGTCCACCAGCTTTTGGAAGAAGTCGGCCATGGCCATGGGGTCGAACCCCGAATGGTAGAGGGTATTAAAGCCTACCCGGTCAGCCTCGGCCTCGTTGGAGCGGGTGTAGTTGATGCTGAACTGCTGGTTGGCGGCGATGGAGGCCTGCAAACCGGCCATGCCCAGCTCCGGGTTGGCAATGCCCACCAAGATGGAGCCGACGATGCTGGCGATGGTCAGCGGCATGCTCTTTTGGCTTTCTTCCATCTTGCGGGCCAGATGGCGCTGGGTCACGTGAGAGATCTCGTGCGCCATCACCGAGGCCAGTTCGTCTTCGTCGTCGGCTTCGGTGATGATCTTGGTAAAGATGGCCACGTGGCCGCCAAAATAGGCGAAGGCGTTCAACTCGTTGACGTTGAGCACCATGAAATCAAAAGGATAATTGACGTTATCGGCGTGAGACACCAACCGGTGGCCCAGGGCCTGGATATATTCGGTGACCAGCGGGTCACGCACCATGGGGGCTTGAGCGCGCAGTTGGTAGGTGTAGAGTTCTCCGAGCAATTCTTCTTTTTCGAGGCTCAGTACAGACAGGCCTGCGGTACCTATCTGGGGCAGATCGCTATTGGCCGCCACCGGCAGGGGGCTGACCATGGCCACGCTCAGCAGGGCCGCTATGATTCCTTTATGCTTCATTCACTTGACTCGCTTTGGCGGGCCTATACAACATACCAACTGGACCACAAAAAGTCCTGTTTGTTTCCGACAGGTTCTCCCCGCATAATGAGGTCGCCCAAGGGCGCCCTGGCCAAAATGGCCAAGGCCCTATCACAACACATAACGCCTCACGGGCTTTGCACGGTGTTTCAGGTTGCCCTTAACCTGGCTGTGCCATCCTCGACACGCCACACTACCTTCCGGGAGATGCTTTGAAATCCTTGGTGCTTGACTGGTTCCGTCGCCGCTTTTCAGACCCTAATGCCATCACCCTGTTTTTGCTGTTGGTATTCGGCTTTTTGGCCATCTATTTGCTTGGCAATGTCATGGCGCCGCTGCTGGTGGCGTTGGTGCTGGCCTACCTGCTGGAATGGCCGGTACAAAAACTGGCCAATTTGAAAATGAGCCGCACCCTGGCCACGGTGGTGGTGATGCTGCTTTTTATCGGGCTGTGCCTGATGATCATGGTGTTTTTGCTGCCCACCCTTTGGACCCAAACCTCCAACCTCGTTAAAGAACTGCCCAACATGCTCGACCATGTGCGCAGCTTTGTGCTGGAGCTGCCCGACCGCTACCCAAGCCTGGTGCAGCCCGAGCAGGTGAAAACCCTGGTGGACGAGTCGCAAAAGACGCTCATTACCTGGGCCCAGACTGCCCTTGGTTTTACCGTCGGCTCTCTTGGCAACGTGGTGGCCATTTTGATTTACCTCATCCTGGTGCCGCTGCTGATGTTCTTTTTGCTAAAAGACAAGCAAAGCCTGGTTGGCGGCCTGCAGCGTTTCATGCCCCGCAACCGCAAACTGGCCCAACAGGTGTGGCACGAGATGAACGTGCAGATCGTCAACTACATCCGCGGCAAGGTGCTGGAGATCATCGTGGTGGGGGTGGCCAGTTACATCACCTTTGCCATCTTTGGCCTGCGCTACTCGGTGCTGCTGGGGCTGGCGGTGGGGTTGTCGGTGCTTATCCCTTACATCGGCGCGGTGGTGGTTACCATTCCAGTGGCGCTGGTGGCAGCGGTGCAGTGGGGGCTCGACAGCACCTTTATCTACCTGATGGTGGCCTACGGGGTGATCCAAGCCCTGGACGGCAACGTGCTGGTGCCCATCCTCTTTTCCGAGGCAGTTAACCTGCACCCTATCTTTATCATCCTGGCGGTACTGTTTTTCGGCGGCATTTGGGGTTTTTGGGGGGTGTTTTTCGCCATCCCCCTGGCCACCCTGGTTAAAGCCGTACTCAACGCCTGGCCCATCCCCGAGCCCGAAGAAAGCGGCGCGGGCGAAGCGGCATGAAAAAGGCTCCCTCGGGAGCCTTTTTTTCAGTTGCTAAGGCGGGGGAGATAAAGCATCCCGAGCTGGCGAGCCATGTTCTGCTCCTGCTCGCTTATCTGCCGGGTCAGTGCATCCAGGGCCTGGATGGCGGTATCGATTTGCTGCTGGCGGCTGCGCATTTCACTGGCGCCACCGGCCATACCTTGGGCCAGTTGGTGCTGCTGGTGGGTGGCTGATGCCACCTGGGTGATTTGATTGCTGCCAAGCTCCAGGGTCTGCTGGCTGGCATTGATGCGCTCGGCCACATTGAGCGCTGCCTCCTCGCTGAGCCCGGCTTTTTTCTCACACTCGCGCATGGCATTGACCGACGATGCCACCTTTTGCTGCAAGGTGCTGATGAAGTTGGCAATTTCCCCGGTGGAGCTTTGGGTTTGGGCGGCCAGCGCCCGCACTTCGTCGGCCACCACCGCAAAGCCGCGGCCCAGATCCCCGGCCCGGGCCGCTTCTATGGCGGCGTTCAAGGCCAGCAGATTGGTTTTGTCGGCGATTTCGGTTATTACGTCCAGCACCTTGCTGATGGCGCTGCTGGCTTGATTAACGTCTCCCAGCAACGCGGCAGTCTGGCCAATTTGTTGGCGCATCTCGACACTGGCCGAGGCGGCGGTGTCGGTGGCGGCTCTGGCCTGTTGCTGCTGGGTTACCGCTTCGCCTACAAAGCGCTGGGCCTGCTCGGCGCTTTCGGCAATGTGGTTAGCCGAGGCCGACATCTCCTCCACGGCGCCGGCCAGTTCGTCAAGCGCCTGGGCGCTGGCCTGGCTTTGCTGGCCAATAAGCTGGCTCTGGCGCACCAGGTCTTGGTTAAGCTGGCCAAGGGCTTCTTTTTCCCGCACCAGTGAGCGGCCAAGGCTGACCAGGGCGCTGATGAGGTCGCGAAAGCGCTTTAGCACCCCGGTGAGCGGCGGCACGTCCACGTCGAGGTTAATCACCCCTTGCTGGCCGGTCATGGCCTGGCTGGTTTCGCTCAGCAAGTCGCCTTGCAGGTGCTCCTGGCGCGATTGCAAAGCCACTGTTACCAGCACGATGGTTTCCACCACCACGTAGGCGGCGTGCAGGGTCACGGTAAACCAGTGATTGCCCATGTGGTTGAACAGCCACACCGGGTAGCCCTCGGCCTGGAGCAGGCAAAACAGCAGGTGATGAAGGGCGATGGTGACGGCGCCGCTCAGCAGGGTTTCTATCTGGCGATAGACTGTCAAAACGGCCAGCATCACAAAGACCCCGAAATGGATCTCGATAAGGCCATGGGCCAAGTGGATTTGCAGGGCCACCATGGCCATCTGCAATATCGCCATCAAAGGGCCGCTGGCGCGGTGACGGCCCAGGGTAGAACGCAGCAAAGCCGCCAGGGCCAACAATACCAGCCCAAAGCCCAGCGCCTGGCCCCACATGCCATACCAACTGGCAAGGTAGAGGCTGAACAGGAAACTTAGCCCCATCACCCACAGCATCAGGGCGTTGGCCTTTTCCAACCGGGCTCTCATCAAGGAATCTTTGTCGGACATCATTAAACCCTCGCTGTTGCCGATACAGGCCCCCGAAACGGAGGCGGAGTTTAATGCAAAAAATAGGAGTTGGTTGGCGGTTTCGCTGGGGGAAAGGCTCAGTCTTCCAAGGATTTTTCCATGGTCCAGTTCACCAGTACCTTGCCCTGGCGCTGTACCTGATTTTCGCTGGTGACTTTAAAGCCTTGTTTTAAAAAGAAGGGTTTGGCCAATTTCGAGGCATCCACGGTCAGTAGATGAATGCCTTGGCGGCGAGCCTTGGCTTCAAGAGCGTCAAAGAGTGCCTGGGCCACCCCCTGGCGTTGGTGTTCGGTGCTGGTAAAGGCTAGGCCAATCAGGCCAGAGGGCTCCATGGTCATAAAGCCCACCGGGGCGCCGTCTTGTTCGGCCACCAGTGGCCGCAATAAATCCAGCCGGCGTTGCCACAGCACGTGGTCGATGGGGTAGGGAGCCCAGGCGTCGAGCTGCGCCTGGGTATAGGGGCCAAGGGCCGAGCGGTGCACGCTGTCGTAAAAGAGCTCGGCCAGTGCCTTGGCGTCGGCGGGGCGATAATCGCGAAGGGTCAGTGACACCGGTAGAAATCCGCGATGGCGGCGGCCAGGGTTTCCACATCCTGGCTGGTGATCCCCAGATGGGTCACAAAGCGGATGGGGGCGCCGGCGTTGATGAGAATGCCGCGGTTTTGCAAGAAGGCTTTTAACTCTTGGGCCCGGTCGCGGCGGCAGCGGGCATAAAGGATGTTGGTGGGGGTGGTGGTGACCTCAAGGGCCGGGATGGCCCTTAGTCGTTCGGCCAGCAGTTGGGCGTTGTCGTGGTCAAAATGCAGGCGCTCGGGCATTTTATCCAGCGCGATATGGGCCGCGGCGGCAATGATGCCGGCCTGGCGCATGCCGCCGCCCAGCATCTTGCGAAGGCGCCGGGCTTTGGCAATAAAGGCGCTGTCGCCCATCAGCAGCGAACCGATAGGCGCCCCCAGGCCTTTGGACAGGCACACACTCATGGAGTCGTAGTGTTTGGCGATGAGCTTGATATCCACCCCAAGGGCGACGGCGGCGTTAAAGACCCGGGCGCCATCGAGGTGCAGTTTCAGGCCGCGTGCTTGGCAAAGGGCGGCTACCTGGGCTTGGTAATCAAGGCTCAGCACCTTGCCGCCGATGGTGTTTTCCAGCGACACCAGCCGGGTACGAGCGAAGTGGAAGTCGTCGGCCTTGATGGCCGCTTCAATGGCCTCAAGAGGCAGGGAGCCGTCGGCGGCGTTGTCGATGGGCTGGGGCTGGATACTGCCCAGCACCGCCGCGCCGCCGGCTTCGTATTTGTAGTTGTGGGCCTGCTGGCCGCAGATGTATTCCTCGCCGCGCTCGCAATGGCTCATCAGCGCCAGCAGGTTGGCCTGGGTGCCGGAGCTGGTAAATAGCGCCGCCTCAAAGCCCAACTTGTCGCAGGCAAAGGCTTCCAGGGCGTTGACGGTGGGGTCGTCGCCGTACACATCGTCCCCCACCAAGGCCTGGGCCATGGCATGGCGCATCTCTGGGCTGGGCTGGGTTACGGTGTCACTGCGAAAATCGATCATCGTCTGCTCCTGGGCAAGATTAGTGGCTTGGTTATATCGCAAGGCCGGGACAGATGCACTGCCATTAGGCCATTTTACTCATAAGTGCATTTCACCGGCAGCCATCGCCCCAGGCACCTTGAGGGTGTATCCTTGCGCCACTTTTGTAAGAGGTTCGAGATTTTATGTTCGGCTGGTTTGAGCGACGACTGGATCCTTTGCCCAAGGACGAGCCCACCATTCCGCCCCGCACCCTGGTGGCGTTTTGTCTGCATTACACCAAGGGCGCCTGGCCCTACCTGGGCCTGGCGGCGCTGATGATGGCGCTGGTGGCGGTCACCGAAGTGTGGCTGTTTGGCTTTATGGGCAACATTGTTGACTGGTTGTCCGGCCTTAACCGCGAGACCTTCCTAAAAGACGAAGGCCTCAAACTGACCCTGATGGCGCTGGTGGTGCTGGTAGCGTTGCCGGCTTTTGTCGGCCTGCATTCGCTGGTGAACTTCCAAACCCTGATTGGCAACTTCCCGATGCGCATCCGCTGGATGGTGCACCGCTATCTTCTGAAGCAGTCTCTGGCCTTTTATCAAGACGAGTTCGCCGGCCGGGTTGCCACCAAGATGATGCAAACGGCGCTGGCGGTGCGCGAATGCGTGATGAAGCTTCTGGACGTGCTCAATTACGTGGCGGTGTATTTTCTCGGCACCCTGGTGATTGTCGGTAGCGCCGACTGGCGGCTGGTGCTGCCGCTGGCCATGTGGCTGCTTTGTTACCTGGGGATGCTGCGCTATTTCGTGCCCAAGCTCTCCAAGGTGTCGGCGGTGCAGGCCGATGCCCGCTCCTTGATGACCGGGCGCATTGTCGACAGCTACACCAATATCCAGACCGTGAAACTCTTCTCCCACGGCAAGCGCGAGGCCGACTACGCCGAAGAAGGCATGCGCGGCTTTATGGGCACCGTTTACGCCCAGATGCGGCTGGTAACCAAGCTCAACATCGCGCTTTATATCCTCAACGCGCTGCTGCTGTTCTCGGTGGCGGCTCTGGCGCTGTGGCTGTGGCTGCATCAGGCGGTGTCCATCGGTGCGGTGGCGGTGGCCCTTGGCCTGGTGCTGCGGCTGTGGGGCATGTCCCAGTGGATCATGTGGGAAGTGTCGGCGCTTTTTGAAAACATCGGCACGGTGCAAGACGGCATCGGCTCGATTTCGGTGCCAAGGCTGGTGGAAGATAAACCCGACGCCGAGCCGCTGGCAGTAAGCCAGGGTGGCATTCGCTTTGAGGACATCCGTTTTCATTACGGCAAGGAAAGCGGCGTTATCGAGCAGCTCAATCTCGACATCAAGCCTGGCGAAAAGGTGGGACTGATTGGCCGCTCCGGCGCTGGCAAGTCAACGCTGGTGAACCTGCTGCTGCGCTTTTACGACCTTGAAGGCGGGCGCATCCTCATCGACGGCCAGGACATCAGCGCCGTGACCCAAGACAGCCTGCGCGCGCAAATCGGTATGGTCACCCAGGACACCTCCTTGCTGCACCGCTCGGTGCGGGACAACATCCTTTACGGGCGCCCCGACGCCAGCGACGAGATGATGCACCAGGCCGCCAAGCGCGCCGAGGCCGAAGCCTTTATCGGCGGCCTGACCGACGCCGCCGGGCGCACCGGCTTTGAGGCCCATGTAGGGGAGCGGGGGGTGAAGCTCTCCGGTGGCCAGCGCCAGCGTATTGCCATCGCTAGGGTGATGCTCAAGGACGCGCCCATTCTTATTCTGGACGAGGCCACCTCGGCCCTGGACTCGGAAGTGGAAGCGGCTATCCAGGAAAACCTCTACCGGCTGATGGCGAATAAAACCGTGATTGCCATCGCCCATCGCCTGTCTACCATCGCCGCTATGGATAAATTAGTGGTGATGGACAGAGGCCAGATAGTGGAAGTGGGCAGCCATGAACAGCTCCTGGCCCAAGGCGGCATTTATGCCCAGCTCTGGCAGCGCCAGTCCGGCGGCTTTTTGGATGCCGGCGACGATGGTGGTGAAAAGCGGGCTTAATCACGAAAAAAGAAGGGGGCTGGCAGCCCCCTTCTTATTTAACCCCCCAGCAGCGCCGTTTTCAGGCTCTGCATCAGGGCGGTGCCGCCTTTTGACTGCACGTAATCGAGGATGGTGGGCAGGAACTGGCGCACCATGCCCGAGTCCATGCCGAGGGATTCAAAGGCGCCGTTGAGATCTTCCAGGCCATAGTTGTCCCCCAGCATGGAGGTGGCCTTGCCCAGCAGGCTGGAGGTGCCGCCATCTTGCTGGTCGGAATCCACAGCAGCGGCATCGGGGGCAGCTTTAAGGAGATCGCCCATGTTGGGGATGATGTCGCTGAGCTTGCCAAAGTCGGCACTGCTCATTTTGTCTTTGGCCATGGCCATGATGGCGCCGGTACCACCTTCGGCCTGACCTTGGGTGACCCCAAGAGACGACACCAGGGTGCTGATAAGGTCGCCCTGCTGCTGGGTTTGGCTGGTGCTGCTTTTCAAGAGGCCGCCCAACTTGCTACCAAAATCGGCAGCGTGGGCGGGTAGGGTAGAGGCGGCCAACAGGGCCACGGCGGCGAGCACTTTCATCTTTCCTCCAAAGGGCTAACAAGGTGCCCTTGTTGTTGTCGCTCCATGGTGATGAATATCGCCTTAATGCGCTGTCATACCAAGGGTTTGGGTGTAAAAAAAGGTGCCTAAGGCACCTTTTTGTCAGCCGTGCTGTGCCAGCCAGTCCAGCACCACCTGGTGGTGGTCACTGGTTTTGAACTTATCAAAACGGTGGCGCACGGTGCCGTCTGGGCCAATCAAAAAGCTCAGGCGGTGGATACCGTCAAACTCGCGGCCCATGAATTTTTTCAGCCCCCACACCCCAAAGGCCTCGGCCACCTGGTGGTCTTCGTCGGCCAGCAGTGGGAAGTTAAGAGACTGCTTTTGCTCAAAGTTTTTAAGGCGCTTGACCGGATCCGGGCTGATGCCCAGCACCGCGACGCCCTTGGCCTTGAGCTCGCCCAAGGTGTCGCGAAGGCCACACGCCTGCACGGTGCAGCCGGGGGTACTGGCCTTGGGGTAGAAGTACACCAGCAGCTGCTGGCCGGCAAAGTCGCCAAGGCTAACGGTGTTGCCGTCTTGGTCGGCAAGGGAAAAGGCCGGGGCTTTGTCGCCGGCGTTAAGGGGATTAATGGACATCATCACTCCTTATGACGAATTTCGGTCAGGGGGGTCAGATGGGACAGTTGGATATCGAGGCTGGCCGCCTGTGCCAGGGGAGCAAGGCTCGCTTCAAACTCCCCCAGATCGGCCCCATCGGGCAGGTTGATACGCACCGCCATGTGCAATTGTTCACCCTCGGTGCTGGCTGAGAGCGCCGAGATGTCCAACTGCTTTTCGGCCAGGAACTGGGTGACCTGGGAAATGACCCCAGGGCGGTCGGGGGTGACAGCGGCCAGTTCCAGGCGATGGGCGTAGCTGGCAGCCTGGTGTTGGCCGGTGCGTTTCATCATGGTCAGCAGGTTGTGGTCACGGGCCATCACCGGCAGTTGGCTTTCCAGGCGGGCTACCGCATTCCAGTCTCCGCTGATCAGCATAATCAGGGTAAACTCGTTGCCCAGAATGGCCATGCGGCTATCGACGATGTTGCAGTTGCACTGACTGGCCATCTTGACCAGTTCATTGACGATACCGGGCCTGTCTTCACCGACGGCGGTCACCACCAAAAATTGGCTCATTCACTGTCCTTTCAAAGCGTTAACAGCTGGCTTGTGTTGCGTAATCGGCAAAAGTACCATACCAAGCCAATGATAAAACAGGAGCATATCATGTTCAGCGGTAGCATCGTCGCTCTGGTCACCCCGATGACCGTTGATGGCGCAGTAGATTTTGACGCCCTCAAGGCATTGGTACAGTGGCACATTGAGCAGGGTACCCAAGGCATTTGCGCCGTGGGCACCACGGGAGAATCGGCGACGCTGGAAACCGACGAACATATTGCCGTAGTGAAAACCGTCTGTGACCTGGCCCAAGGCCGGCTCAAGGTCATTGCCGGTAACGGCGGCAGTGCCACCCACAAAGTCGTAGCGCTGACCAAAGCGCTGGACGCATTGCCCATCGACGGCTTTCTTACCGCTACCCCGGCTTACAACAAGCCCACTCAGCAAGGCCTGATTGCCCATTTCAAGGCCGTGGCCGCTGCCACCGACAAGCCGATAGTGCTGTATAACGTGCCGGGGCGTACTGCCGTTGATATGAAACCGCAAACTGTTGCGGTTTTGAGTGAACTTCCCAACATTGTGGCCATCAAAGAGGCCACCGGTGACCTGGCAAGGCTGGCCGACCTGCAAGCACAGGTGGCCCCCGGTTTTGCCCTGTTGTCCGGTGATGACGCCACCTGCCGCGCCTTCATGCTGGCTGGCGGCCACGGCATCATCAGCGTGACCGCCAACGTGGCACCCAAGGCCATGCGCCAGATGTGTGACAAGGCGCTGGCCGGTGACGGCCAAGGTGCCCTTGCCATCGACAGCCTGGTGCAGGGGTTGCACCGGTCACTGTTTGTAGAAGCAAACCCAACACCTGCCAAGTGGGCCCTTAAACGCCTGGGTCTACTGGCAACCGACACATTGCGTTTGCCGCTTGTCCCGCTGACTGAAGCGGGCCAGGCGAGCGTTGAGGCCGACCTCAAAAACGCCGGCCTTATTTGAGGTATCTGGATGATCATAAGAAAAACAACCCTGGCGCTGGCCGTTATTGCCTTGGCAGGCTGTAGCTCCACCAGTGAGCGCCGTGCCCCGGATGGCGGCTTTGCTTATACCAAGGTGGCCGACCAGCCGCCGCTGACCATTCCTGCTGGGCTGCACGCTCCCAAGGGCGATGGCAAATACGCCATTCCCCCGGCGGCCGATAAAGGGCCGGTGGGCAAGGCCATGGATATCCGCGCGCCGCGCCTGGTACTGACCGTGGTTGACGGCTCCCGTATCGCTGAAAACGAAGCCGGCTCCAAGGTGGAAATCGACGCCCGCGAAGGCGAAGACAACGTGGTCAGCGTCATCAATGAGCGCCTGGACGAGTGGCTCAAGACCCGCAATATCCCGGTGGCCAGCAAAACCGGCAATACCATCGAAACCGACTGGTTTGTGCCCAACGACATGGAAGGCATGATCAAAAATGCCGACGATTTCCCGGTCAAACGCCGCTTTGAAATTCGTGTCGATGCTCCCCAGCATGCCCGCACTGCCGAGGTGTATGTCACCAGCAAAGGCGCCGAGCGGGTTGCCGGTGACGACGACAACGCCACCATCGGCAGCGGCGAGCGCGCTTCGGTTGCGGTCCTGAACGACTGGCTGGGCTTCTACGCCAGCCGCGACACCGCCCACGCCAAGGAAATGGCCCTGGCCAAGTTCCGGCCCATTGCCGTTACCTTGGGTAAAAACAACAGCGACCTTACCGACTTGCAACTGGGCGCCGATTTCGAGCGCGCCTGGAGCCGGGTACCCATGGTGCTTGAGCACATGGGCTTTGAGATCAAAGACATCGATAAGAGCCTCGGGACTTACTTCGTCAGCTACAAAGGTGACCCGGACAGCTCTTTCTGGAGCGGCATCTTCGGCGGCGATGACAAGGAGCTGTCCATCAAGCACGGCAAGTATCAGATACAGCTGGGCGAAATGGGCGACAACACCTCCATGACCATCACCAATGATGACGGCCAGCCGATCCCCGACGACAAGTACGCCGAGATCTACAAGCCCTTCTCCGAGCTGATGCGCGATAGCGATCTCAAAGAGATGAAGAATTAGCGCTGACAAGCCCGATTCAGGCGATTACAATACGCAGGCCGCGAAGAGCGGCCTTCTTTTTTCGCCCTAGCGCAAACGTTTTCAGCAATCGGAGTCCCCTTAGGATGGAAAAACGCCAAGAGCTTTACCGTGGCAAAGCCAAATCTGTTTACACCACAGACAATCCTGACTACCTGGTCCTGCATTTTCGCAACGACACCTCCGCGTTTGACGGTGAGCGGGTAGAGCAGCTGGCGCGCAAGGGCATGGTGAACAACAAGTTCAACCATTTCATCATGGAAAAGCTGGAAGCGGCCGGCGTCCCCACCCAGATGGAAAAACTGCTGGGCGATGACGAAGTGCTGGTTAAAAAACTGGCCATGATCCCGGTGGAATGCGTCATTCGTAACTACGCCGCCGGCTCGCTGGTGCGCCGCCTGGGCGTGGAAGAGGGCAAGAAGCTCGATCCCCAGACCTTTGAGCTGTTCCTCAAAAACGACGCCCTGCACGACCCCATGGTCAACGACAGCCTGTGCGTCGCCTTTGGCTGGGCCACCGAAGCCCAACTGGCTCAAATGAAGGCCCTGACCTATCAGGTCAACGAGGTGCTGTCCAAGCTGTTTGATGACGCCGGCATGCTGCTGGTGGACTTCAAACTGGAGTTCGGCCTGTTCAAGGGCGAGATTGTGCTGGGTGACGAGTTCAGCCCTGACGGCTGCCGGATCTGGGACAAGGAAACCAAGAAGAAGCTCGACAAAGACCGTTTCCGCCAAGGCCTTGGCGGCGTGGTGGAAGCCTACGAAGAAGTGGCTGGCCGCCTCGGCGTCAAGCTTGACTAATTCGCCCTGATTTTTAACATAAACCCCGGCTTTGGCTGGGGTTTTTGTTTTCTGGCGCCCCGGCTTTTCTTGGGCCAGACTGGCTATGCTGAGGTCCCGGAAAAGGAGTACAACATGGGCAGCACAAGACACGGCATGTCTATCGGCCTGGAGCGCCAGGGCAGCGAATGCTATCTGGTATTAAAAGCCATCGGCACCCTGACCCACGACGACTACCTCATTCTCACCCCCATGCTCGAAGGCGCCCTGGAGGGCATTCGCCAACCCCACATCAAAGCCCTGGTGGATGTCACCGAACTCAAAGGCTGGGAGCTGCACGCCGCCTGGGACGACTGGCAGCTGGGGCTTAAACACGGCCGCGAGTTCGACAAGATTGCGCTTTTAGGCAACAAGGTCTGGCAGCGCCTGGCCGCCAAGGTGGGCGACTGGTTTGTCAGTGGCCAGGTGCAGTATTTCGAGGATGAAGCCCAGGCGCTGGCCTGGCTGGCCGAGTAGGCCTTTTATGTCAATGGCCGCTGGGGTCTAATAGGCCCTCTTTGGATACTGCCGAGAACCTTTATGAAGCGCATTGGCTGGATGGGCGGCTCCATCGCCGTGGCCGTGGTGGCGGCTTATTACCTGGTGCTGTACGTATCGCCCAGCATCGACATTCAAAACCAGGCTGGCGAGGACATTGCCTCGGCCATCGTCACCTTGCCAAGTAGCCGCCTTGATTTCGGCGACATCAAAGCCGGCGATAAAAACGGCATCTTCTATAGCCTCCAGCAAGACCCTGGGCACTACCAGTATCAATTGACTCTGGCTGGCGGCAAGGTCGTCAAAGGCCAGTGCGGCACCGTCAGTGACGGGGAATTTGGTAAGCGGGTGCACCTGGTGCTAAACCCCGACCTAACCGTCCAGTGCCGCTTTTAAGCAAAGCCAGTACCGGCACTTTATGGTAAGGTGCCGCCGTTTTAAAACAGAGATAAGCGACAGAGATAAGCCATGCAGGTGTTCAAGTATTTCCTGGTGTTGTTGATGCTGATGGTGCTGGCGGTGATGACCGTTGGCGTGCTCAAAGTCTTTGGCTTGCCGGCCTTTGTGGGCTGGATAGTGTTTGGGGCCGTGCTGGTTATCGCCCTTAGGGTGCTGTGGCAAAAGCGCCGCCAGCACCCCTGAAGGCTCAGGCGCTGATTGGCACCAGGGCCTTTTCGCGATAGCGCCGGGCAAGGTAGGCGCAAACCATGATTTGCACCTGGTGAAACAGCATTAGCGGCAGGATAAGCAGCCCCACGCTTGCTGCCGGAAACAGGATGTTAGCCATGGGGATGCCGTTGGCCAGGCTCTTTTTGGAGCCGCAGAATACCAGGGTGATTTCGTCGGCCCGGTTAAAACCAAGGCGCCTTGCCACCTGGGTATTGACCACCAGCACCACCGCCAAAAGCCCCAGGCACAGCACCAGAATTTCCAGTAAGGCCACCACCCCCACCTTATGCCAAAGCCCCTGCAATACCGCCTCGCTAAAGGCCGAGTAGACCACCAGCAAAATGGATGACTGATCGGTCTTGCCTATCCACTTGCGGTGCTTTTCAATCCAAGACGCGGTCCAGGGCCGGCTTAAATGCCCCAGCACAAAAGGCAGCAGCAACTGCTCCATCACTTTCAGCACCTGCTCAACATGCCCGGCGTCTGCCGAGCCTTGCACCTTCATCAAGGTACCGGCCAGCAGTGGCGAGATGAAAATCCCTATCAGGCTCGACGCCGAGGCGCTGCACACTGCCGCCGCCACGTTGCCCCCGGCGATGGAGGTAAAGGCGATGGCCGACTGCACCGTGGCCGGCAGAATGCACAGATACACAAAGCCGCTGTAGAGGGTGTCAGGAAGTGGCAGCGGCGCCCAGGCGCGAAGGGCAAGGCCCAGCACAGGGAAGAGCGCAAAGGTACTTAGCATCACCACCAAGTGCAGCCGCCACTGGCTGGAGCCCTCTACGATGGCCTGGCGTGACAGCTTGGCGCCGTGCATGAAAAACAGCAGGGCAATGGCCGCTTGGGTGATATAACCCACGGCCACGGCGTACTCGCCCTTGGCTGGCAGTAGCGAGGCCAGCAGCACGGTGGTGAGCAGGCAAAGGGTAAAGGCGTCGGGTAAAAAGCGTTTCATGGCGGCGCTCTTGAGTCGATATAGGCGGCCAGTTTGCGCTCATGGCGTTAAATGATTAAATTGAATTATTTTCTGTATATATGAATTTATTTAATGAACTACAGCCTGCGTCAACTTCGCACCTTTGTGGCCGTTGCCCGCCTTGGCAGTTTTAGCCGGGCCGGGGAGCGTATCGGCCTTAGCCAGTCGGCGGTGAGCCACAGTATCCGCGGCTTAGAACAGGAAATGGGCCTTAAACTGCTGGATAGAACCACCCGCGAGGTGGTGCTCACCGAGGCCGGCACCCGCCTGGCGGCCCAGCTTGAAAAACTGCTGGACGACCTGCACGCCACCTTGCTGGACGCCCGCACCTTTGGCCGCAGCATCAGCGGCACGGTGCGCATTGCGTCGAGCCAGACCATCTCTGCCAACCTGATGCCACAGTGCCTGGCAAGCGCTGCCAAAGACTTGCCCGATATCGCCATCAAGCTCAGCGACCGGCCCCAGCAGTGGGTGCTGTCAGGGGTGCGTAACGCCGAGGTGGATTTCGGTATCGTTATCGATCCGCTGCAAAGCCCGGATTTAGAGTGTCAGCCCATTTTAACCGAGCCCTTCCTGGCCCTTTGCCACCCCCAAGACCCCCTGGCAGCAGCCAGCACGGTTTCCTGGCAGGCGCTGGCCGAGCGGCCTTTGGTACTGCAAGACTACGCGTCGGGTAGCAGGCTGCTTATCGACAAGGTATTTGAGGAGCTGGGGCTGAGCCCGGTGGTGGCCCAGGAGATTGGCCACCCGGTCACCCTTTATCCCATGGTGGCAGCGGGTATTGGCACCGGCATCTTGCCGGCCCTGGCGCTGCCGGTACCAGAAGGTTGCCAGGTGGTGGTTAAACCCTTGGCGCCGAAAGTGGACAGAACCCTGATGCTGGTGCGCCGAAAAAACCGCTCGCTGTCGCCAGCGGCGGCCCTTATCTGGCAATTGGTAAAAGAAAGGGCCAGCGAGCTGGCCCTTTCTCGGCGCGGCGATCCGCTTTTTAACTGAGCCTTATTGGCCCAGTTGGTCGGGGATGGGCGGCGCGGTTTTAAAGCGCACCGGTTTGAAGGTTTTCAGCTCGTCCAATACTTCGCTAATGGCCCGGTCCAGCTGGGCGTCCTGACCCTGGTTAACGGCCTTTGGCAGCAGCTTGACCTCGATGTCCGGCACAATACCGACGTTTTCGGCCAGCCATTTGCCGTTGGCATCAAAGATGCGGATAAAGGGCACGGTCAGCGTGCCGCCATCCACCAGCGGCGGGTTGTGGGCGATACCAATCAGCCCACCCCAGGTGCGGGTGCCAATCAGCTTGCCAATACCCAGGTGGCGAAAGGCGTAGGGCAGGAAGTCGCCGCCGGAGCCGGCGTCTTGGTCAATCAGCATCACCTTGGGGCCGTCCAGGGCGCCAGCAGGGGAGCCCCACACCTTGCCGTCCCGGTCACGAAAACCGGCCAGGTAGCGGCGCGACAATACGTCGGTAATGTAGTTGGCTATCTGGCCACCGCCATTGGAGCGCTCGTCGATTACCACCCCTTCTTTATCCAACTGGGCAAAGAACATGCGGTTAAAGAAGGTAAAGCCGGCTTCGGCGGTATTGGGCAGGTACACGTAGCCCACCTTGCCGCCGCTTACTTTATCCACGTAGCGGCGGTTGGCGTCTATCCAGTCCCAAAGCCGCAGCTCCCGCTCACTGGCGGTGGGCACCACGGTTTGCTGCCAGCTGTCTTTGCCGTCGCTGCGGCGCGACAGGGTCAGGCTTACCTGCTGGCCGGCGGTGTTCTCAAAGGGCGCAAAGAAGTTGTCGGTGGCGGCCAGCGGCTGGCCGTTAACCGCCAAAATGTAATCCCCTTGATGGGCTTTCACCCCGGGCACCGCCAGGGGCGCTTCAAGGTAGGGGTTCCACTTGCCGCCGCTGTAAATTTTTTGAATGCGGTAGTGGCCGTTTTCAAGGGCGATATCGGCGCCCAGCAAGCCCACTTTGACCGGCGCTGAAGCCGGGCTGTCGCCGCCGTAGGCGCGGTTATGGCCCACTTGCAGCTCGCCTATCATGTTGACGATAAGGGCGGTGAGGTCGCTGCGGGTACCGACGCTGTCCACCAGCGGCCGGTAGCGCTTGAACACCCCTTGCCAGTCAAGGCCGTGCATGTTGGCGGCGTAGAAGTAGTCCTTTTCCATGCGCCAGGCGTCGGTGAAGATCTGCAGCCATTCCTTGGCCGGGTCGATGCGCAGCTTGAGGTTGGCTAAATCCAGCGCCTTGGGCTCGGGTTTGTCGCTGGCTTTGGCGGTGGAGAGCGCGTTGTGGGGGCCGGTTATCAGCATCAATTTGCCGTCACGGCTGAGGCTAAAGGAGGCCACCTTGTCGGCCACCTGGCTGGCCTCTTTTTTCTCCACATCAAAGCGCATGATGCGGCTTGGGGCGTCGCTGGCGTCTGGGTCAACGCTGGCGCCAGGCTGGGGGCTGTCTAAATAAAAGAGCGCGCCATCGTCTGCCACGGCAAGCTCAGAATAGGCCCGCTCAGGCACCGGCAATGCCACCAGGCGATCGCTGATGCCGTCCAGGTCGATTTTCACCGCCGGCTTTTTATCGCCCTTGTCGCTGTCTTTTTCCTTGCTGGCGGCTTTTTCCTCATCGGATTTGGGCAGCAGCGGCGAGCTGCCGTCCTTTTGCAGCACCAGGGCGTACAAGGCGGCGCGATAGGGGCGCTCCTGGGTCGACATGTCGATACCGGCCGCGCTGGTACCGCTGTTGGTGGACGCCATGAAGTACAGGTATTTGCCGTCTGGCGAGAAAGTGGGGCTGGCGGCATCGCTCATGCCACGGGTCAGTGGGGTGCTTTTGCCGCTGGCAAAGCTGTACAGGTACAACAGGCGGTTAAAGCTCGGACCCACCTGGGAATAGGCCAGCCAGGCGCCATCCGGTGACAGCGCTTCGCTGTCGCCACCGTTTAAAAAAGTGGTGCGAATGGGGTCGGTGGCAATGGTGGCTACTTTGCCCGAGCCAAGGTCAATCACCTTCAAATGCAGGTGGCTGTCGCGAAAGAGGATTTTGCGGTCCTGGTCGGCAAAACCCACCAGGTGAAAGTAATGGGTGGCGGTGTCAGACAAAGCCCAGCTTTTACTGTTGCCGCCTTGCTGATCGGTCACCACCAACTGGTACTGGCCGGATTGGTCGGACAAAAAGGCCAGCTTGTCGCCCTTGGCCGACCAAACGCCGGTCATCTCCCGCGCCCCGTCGGTATTGGAGATATTGCGAATGGCGCCATGTTCAAGAGGCACGGTAAAAATCTCGCCCCTGGCGGTAACCACCACCCGCTTGCCGGTGGGAGAGAGCGCGGCGGTCTCGATATTGCCCTGCACCGATTTCCAGGCCGGCTGGCGCTCGGGCAGATCGGGGCGCAGCTCAAGGCTTAAGGTTTGGTCCTTGCCGGTGGTGATATCCCAAAGATGCAGCTGGCCGCCGGCGTCATAAATAATACGCTTGCCGTCGCTGTTTGCGCTTTGGATATCCCAAGGCTGCTGGCTTACCACCGGCCAGACGCCCCGCGCCGCGTTGTAGCCATAAAGGCCGACGCTTTGGCCGCGGTCAGACAAAAAATACAGGTCGCTTCCGGCCCACATGGGCTGAAAATCGCTGGCATGGGGGTGGGGCACTTCGGTGAAATCGCCGCTTTTGGTGTCCATTATCCAGATGGGCGGGGTGTCGCCACCGCGGTGCTGGCGCCAGCCGCTTGAGCCGCGGTTGGCCATGATAATGGGCCGGTAGGCGAGCTTGGCGCCGTCGGGTGAGAGCGCCGCGTCTTCGGCCCGGGCCTGCATCCATTTGACCGGGGTGCCGCCGCTTTTGGCGATGCTAAACAGCTGGTTGGCCCTGTTGTTGCCGATATCCCGGTCGCTGGTAAAGAGCACCTTGCTGCCGTCTGGCGTCCAGCCTTCTACATAGTCGCGGCCAGGGTGGTAGGTCAGCCGGGTGGGCAAGCCGCCGCTACTTGGCATCAGGTAAACATCGGTATTGCCGTTATGGGTGGCGCTAAAGGCCAGGGTTTTGCCGTCGGGTGAAAATTGCGGGCGGCTATTGGCATCATTGCCGGTGGTCAGCTGCCTTGGCTGGCTGCCGTCGCTGGCAGCAACCCAGATATTGCCGGCGTAAACGAAGGCAATGCGGTTACCGGCAATATCCGGCTCTTTTAATAGCCGGGTGTCAGCCAGGGCCGGCATGGCCAGTAGGCCGGCCAACAGGCCCAGCCAGGGCTGGCGGCGCGATAAGGTGATTGGCATCGGTACTCCCTGTTTTTTGGTTGTAAAAACAGCAGTCTAGACCTGCCTTTGTGTGCGGGCGTTACAAATTTGTACACCGATGTTTCCAGGGGATGGCGGTTGGGCCCTTGAGTCCCTTGCCAGGCTGTGCTGAGCTAACGGCCCTTTTTTTTAGAGAAATTGTTATGTCCGTTGAGATAATCGAAGCCGACTACCGCAATAGCCGCCATGGCGCTGACCTGGTGTTTTTGCTCAATGCCTACGCCAAAGATCCCATGGGTGGCGGCGAAGCTATCGCCGAAGAGGTGCTGGCCGCCTTGCCAGCGATGCTTGCGGCGCGCACCGATGCCATGACCTTGCTGGCCTACGTGGACGGCCAGCCGGCGGCGCTTTTAAATGCCTTTGAGGGCTTTTCCACCTTCAAGGGCAAACCCCTTCTTAATGTGCATGACATGGCGGTGCTGCCGGCCTATCGCGGCCGGGGCCTTAGCCAGGCGCTGATGGCGGCGCTGGAGGAGCGGGCCCGCGCCCGTGGCTGCTGCAAGCTGACCCTTGAGGTACTGGAAGGCAACCAGGTGGCCCGCCAGGCCTATATCAAGGCCGGGTTTGCCGGTTACGAGTTGGACCCGCAAATGGGTAAGGCGCTGTTCTGGCAGAAAAATTTGGATTAATGCGCAAAAGGCGGTATCAAGGAAGAATGATGAAAACAAGGACAGCGGATGCGCATTTTATCCTTGGTGCTGGCGCTTTTAGTCAGCCAGGCGGAGGCCGGCCCCGGCAGTAAGCCGGTAAAGATTGGGCCTGTCAGCCTGCAAGTGCCGGTTGAATGGCAGCGCCACGGCCTGCATTTTGTGGACGCCAAGGGCCACGCCGTGGCCCGCATTGGCCTTCGCTACCCCAAGGGCGAGCTTAACGGGCCCAGTTTTGTGTCTACTTACCAAAACGGCCTGTACGGCGAGCCGCCGGCCAATCACTTTATCAAATCCGGCGAGCTGAGCCGCGCCGGCCAGCCGCTGTACTGGGTGTGCCGCGAGGTGGTGGACCCTGCCTCCGGCGGCCTTCGCTTTGAGCGCACCTTTCAGGTGCCCCAGGGCGCCTCGGTGCAGGAGCTGAGCTTTTATTCGCCCCATTCGTGCGACGACAACTTCCCTGCCATCTCCGCTGTCGCCTTGTCGGCGGCTCCCGCTTCCTGAGCCCCCATCAGCGCCCAAAGCTGGCGGCGCTGCGCCTCGGAGCATGGGTGCCAGCGAGCGCCATCGGTTGCCTTGGGGCTGGTGTTGGCGCCATGGACGGTGGCGATATAGCCAAGCTCATAATCGCTTAACGCCAGTTTGCAGCCCGGTTCCCAGACAAAGGCATTGTCCTCGCCGATCTGCCGGTCGCTAAAGGGGTGGGCCAGCCAATAGCGGCGCCAGTAACACAAGGTGCCCCCCGCCGCCCAAGGCGGCTCGCCGTCATAGCGGTATTGCCAACAGCGGCCAGTGGCGGGCTCGGCAAAAAAAAGCGCCGCCAGGCCGCACAGATCGGCGCCACTTTTTTCTAACAGCGCCACCTGGCGGCTCAGCCAATCCGGCGCCCGCCAATCGTCGTCATCCCAATGGGCAATGATATGCCCCGAGGCCAGCTCGCAGCAGCGGTTACGCTTGGCGCCAAGGCTCAGCCCCGGCGCTATCCGGTGATAGCGAATGGCCGGGTGGGGTGGCACCAGATGGCGGAGGTCGTCATGGCCATCGTCAACGATCACCAGCTCCTTGTGGGGGTAGTCCTGGGCCAAAAAGGCGTTGATGGCCTCTTTGGCAAAGCCCGGCCTGTTGGCGGTGGGCATGATGCAAGAGAGCAGCGGCCTTTGCTTCATTGCTTTGTAAAAGGCCTTGTCGGCGGCAAAACGCCGGGGCAGGGGGCGAAGGGACCAAGCCTTGGCATCAAGGTAACCGGGGGCAAAGCGCCAGCTGTTAAGGCCGTGACGCAGGTAGAGAAAATCCTCACCGGCACCGATGGCTAAAAGCTCGGCGCCGCGCTGCTCAAGGTGCTTTAAAAACCGCGCGTCTTCGCCAAGGGAGGCGGGGGGATAACCCGGCGCCTGCTGCCAAAGGCTGCGCCGATAGGCCAGGGTACCGCCGGCCACGGCGCCATGAAAAAGCTGGCGATAAAGGCAAGGCGTGACTTGCCAGCATTGGCTGGCGTCCACATCAAAAAAGCCGGTTTGGGTCAGCGCTGTCACATCGGCAAGGTCCAGGCGCAGCGGCCACAGCTGGCGGCTTAGGCGGCGCGAGCTGTACCAGTCATCGTCGTCCCACTGCACGATAAAATCGCCCCTGGCATGTTGGTTACCAAGCTGGCGCTTGGCGCCGATGCTGGTGTCATCCTTGCTTGCCACCAGCCGTACCGACGGGTGGCAGGCAAGGGCGCCCAGATCCGCGGGTTGGTCAAAGACAATCACCAGCTCCTTGTTGGGATGATCCTGGGCCAGAAAATAGCGCACCGATTGCGCCAGCCACGCTGGCCGGCCCTTGGTGGGCATCACGCAAGATACCAGCGGCGCCGCCATGGCCTTGGCGGGCAAAAAAGCAGGCGCTGAGGCGTTAAGGGTTGCTCCCGGCAGGGGCTGGTGGGCAAAGTGCGGGCAGTTATCCCCCAGGCAATGGGCGCAGCTAAGGCGCTCCTCCTCCATATTCCACTGGCCGCAAAAGCGCTTTTGGTAACGGAGCTTCCCGGCCAAAAGGGCGGCGTCGGTATCGCTACTGGCCGCCCTTATGGCCAGCGCCTCTTTTACCCACAGCCCTTGCCAACCGAGGCGCGCGGCGCGGATGTTGGTGTCCATCTCCCAACCCGGCGCGGCGCCGTAGCCTTCGTCCACGCCGCCAAGGTGAGTCAGCACCTCGGCTTTTATCAGCAGGCAAAAGCCCCCCAGGCTGTAAAGGGGCTTGAGGTATTGGCTGGCCTGGCCTTCCCCGGCCAGGCTGTGGGCCTGCTCGGCAAGACCAAGGCGCTCGTCCAGCAGTTGCGCCTGCTCGTTCCAGCCACGGTTGCTGCTGGGCCCGGCAAGGCCATTGGCAGGGGCTGCCAGAAGCGCTGCCAATAGCGCGTCAATGCAGCCCGGCGCCACCAGGGTGCCGGCCTCGATAAACCCGTACACCCTGGCCGGCATGGCCGCTTTCATGGCGTTGATAAAAGCGCCCTGGCCCAACACCTCAAGGCTGGAAAGGCGCGGCAATGTCTCCCAAGTGCTTGGTAGCGGCGGCTGGGGGCCATCTAGCAGCAAGAGCGGCGTAAAGCCGTGGTCGGTGCCCGCCCAAAGGGCTCTTAAGCTTGCAGCCAGGGCCGCGCCCTGGCCCCGGCAATAAATACCGACAACCAGCTCAGACAAAGCCGCTCTCCTTCCAGGCGGTGATGGGCGCCGGGGCGTCGCCGCGAAGCGTGCTGCAAAAGACCATGGCGATGCCGCTGAATTTAAAGTGCGGCAAATCTAGGTTGCAGTTGATGGCCAAGTCCTGAAGGCCGTTGCAAGACTGCAGGCGCAACTTAAGTACCACCGGCTGGCCCTGGCTGTCGCGGATACAAAGGTTGAGGGGCAATCGATAGGGGCGCTCTGCCAGGTTAACCCCGGGCAGCGCCGCCTGGCACTGGGCACAGAGGAACTGGCCGTCCTGGTCGTAAAAGAGCGTTAAATCGAGCTTGGCCTGCTCCGATACTTGCCAGTTAAAGGTCTGCACCTGGCCCGGCGCTGGGGCGGCCGGGGGCAGCGGCTGGGGCGTAAAAGCCCGCAGTTTACCGGCCCCTTTGGGGTAAAGGCTGCTGACCGGCAGCGATGCCAGCGGCGAGCCGAGTTCTATGGGGGCGTCGCTCACCGGCTCCGGCGCTTGGCCCGAGAGGGCGCTGGCGGCGCCGTTTTCAAGGCGCCAAAGGCCGCTGCCAAAACCGGCGCCGTCGCAGTGGCAAACCAGGCCCCCCTCCAACACCGCCAGGGGCTGGGGGCGAAAATCCAGGCCGCAGGAGAGCGCCAGTTGCAGCTGCACCCCAGGTTGCCCTGGCAGGGCCGCTGGCAGCGGGGCGCGGCGTTTGCCGCCGTCATCGGCAAGCTCCAGCCCCCATTGGATCTCAGCCAGGTTAAAGGTGGCGCCGGTGGCCGGGTTCAAACCTTCACCGGCGCGTTTGGCCAGCAAATAACCTTGGCCAAGCCGCTGGCTGGCGCTGAGGTCCCTGCCGCCTTGCCAGGCGGTGAGGTATTGGGCGATTTGCTCTTGCCCTAGCGCCACCGCCGCGCCCAATTGCACCAGGCACAGGGTCATCGGCGCGGCACTCTCGCTTTTGGCCTGCAAACTGATGACCAAAGCCCAGTGCTGCCAACAAGGGGCGGCCAGCAACTGCTGCACGCTATGAAGGGCGTAGGCGGCGTCGGCCAGGCTGTAGCAGCCGAGGAACTGCTGGGGCGTCACCAAGACCTTAAGGCTCTCATCGGGCGGTGAGCCGGTGTTGGCGGCCGCTTGGTTTAAGGCCCGGCTCAGCAGGGCCAGGCGAGCATCGATATTCTGGCGCGCCTCGCCAAGGGCGGCAGGCGCTGCGCTGGTGTCCAGGTTGTAGGTAATGAACTGCACCTTGTCATAGGCCATGGTGAACTCCTTGTCGTGGTTGGCCACCAGCCCCGGCGCTGGTGAATTTAATGAGGTAGTAAACGCTGACGTTGCAGGGCCGGGTTTCAAAATCCGATTGCTGGGCGAGCTCGCCGCAGCTGGCGCTTTTGAGGGCATCGGTGCATTGGTTTGGCAGCAGGGAGGCAACCGCGGTGCCGCCTACCGGGCCGGCACTCGTTTCACCCTCGGGCTTGGTGTAGCTGTGGTTGTGGTTGATCACCGCATCGCCCTGGCGCGAGCCTACTTCGCTGGCGGCGCCGTCTCCCGGCGCTTGGCGGCGGGAGAGATCGGGGTCGTTGCCGCTGCCGCCATCCACCCCGCGCAAGAAAACCCCCCGGTAGTCGGGCAGAGCAAATTGGGCGCCGCTGCCCCCGTAGTGGTAGCCGAGCATGGCAAAAAGTTCGGGGTAGGCCTGGCAGGCCAGTTGCCGGCCATCGCACAGCAGCCAGCCCCAGGGCTCGGTGCTGGCAAGGCCATGGCGGGGCAGGGCGCTGTCGCGGCCCATGGGGCCGGCAAAGGCGATCACTGCTCCGACGGGGATGCCGGCGGCCATAACCGGCCAGGGGCTAATCATGGCGCACCTGCCAGGGCAGGGCGGTGCTGGTGTCCAGTACCTGCTGGTGAGTGGGCACCAACTCGGTCCAGGGTTCACCCACCAGGTGCTGCGCCGCATTGGCAGGCAAGGCTTGCAACTGGTGCACCAAGGGGGCGTTGGCAAGATGCACCGGGCACAGGCTGTTATCGAGGGGCCAGGGAGCGCCGCTTTGCAGGTAATAAAGCAGTGCCTTTTCCCGGTCGGGGCGTACCGGCAGCAGCAACCTTGCGCTGGCTGCCTGCAAAAAGGCGCTAAAAAGAGGGTCAGCCTGGCTGTCAAGGCAGGGAAGCTCGGTGTCGTCTTCGCTGAAAAAGCGGTAACTCATCTCCTGCCACTCAATGGCATCGTCAAAAAACTGCTCTAGCCTTGGCCGGCTCAGCCAGGCGGGGCCATCTTGCTGTTGGCGGGCCAGCAGCAGTTGCTTGGCGCCGGCTTTAAGGTAGTGGCGCTCCACTTGGCGCAGGCTTTCTCTTGGCTGGGCGTCCATGGCTGGGGTTTGCTGGCGGTAGTAACGCTCGGCCTGGCGCTGGTAGGCCGCCAGCAACCGCTGGTAGCAATCTTGCTGCCACTGCTCAAGCAAGGTGGCGTTCGGCTCGCAGCTGACCTTCACCGCCGCTAAAAAGTCGGTGCCTGTTGCCTCGGCGCAGAGCGCCAGGCTTTGCTCTTCGCCAAAAAGGGCGGTGCCCCTTAGCTGCTGCTGGCCACTTAGCTGCTGGTCTCCGGCCAGCAGCCGCCCCTCGCCGCCCAGGGTATTAAGGGCGACAGCACTGACCTGATAGCCAGGGGGTATGGCAAGGGCCCGCTGCTCACCAGCCCTAAGGCCCAGGCTTTGCACCCGGCTAGCAGGGCAGGGAGCGATATCCAGCGCCTGATAACGCACCGCCAGGATGCGGGCAAGTTGGCTATCAAGCCCGCTCCAATCGTTGATGCCAAAGCTTGCCAAGGGCTGGGGTTCGGCCAGCTCCTGGCCGCACAGGCGGCGCTGCTGGCGGATGTAGACCGCTGCCGGCTTTGGCAGCAGGCACTCGAACATCAACCGATTGCCGTAATGCACCACAAAGGCCTCGAAGCGGCGGTTTAACCAGCGATACACGCCGATGCGCGGCTCGTTTGAGGCGCTGTTGTCAAAGCGGCTCTTAGCCAGTTGCTGCTGGTGGCTGAGCTGCCGCTGGCCACTTTGCTGCTGTTGGCCATTGGCCAGCAGGCTCTGGCTTTTATCCAGAAGGTGGCGGGCCAGTTGGGTTCGGTCTTTGCTGGCGGGGTTGTCGCCGGCCTGGGTTTTGTGGCTGACGATGCCGCTCAGGGTGGCCTCGGTGGGCGGGCCGTAATGGGTGCTGAGATTCTGGTAATCGTCGGTGCAGAGCTTTTCCATCACGGTGCGCTGCTGGTGCAGCTGGCTGTTGAGCCAGTCTTCATCGGCGCTGTTTTGGGTTTCGCTGTGGCTTTGCTGCTGACTGTGTGCAAAGCGCAGCTGGCTGTCGCCCTGGCTTTGCGCCAGGTGCTGGCGCTCCCCTGGCATCAGGCTTTGCACCCGGGCGATGTCGCCAAGCTCGTAGCCAATCAGGCGCTGGCGCAGCATCTGTAGCTCGCCAATGGCGTAGGGCGCCAGCTGCCCTGGGGCTTCGGGGGGCGAAGCTGTCTGTTGTGGCAAGGGGAAAAGGGCCGCTGGCAGCAATATCGGCGCCTGGGAGCGGCCTTCCGTTAGCTCAAGGGTCAATGGCGCCAGGGTTTGGGTTGAAAAGCCGGGCACTAACAGCAGCGCCAGGTAGCGCTCCCAGGCCAGTTGCAACGGGGCTGTGGGGGGGCTGGCGCTTTGGTCTGTTTGCAAATAGCGCTCAGCCAGGCGAGTCATGGCGGTGCGCTGGCCCTGGCTTTTGCACCTTGCCAGTTCGCCGATAAAAGGGCTTTGGCTGATAAACCCGCTTGGCATAACGATAAAATCTTTGGCCAAGGCGGCGCTATCCAGGGCCGGCCAGTGGCGAAGGTACATATAGGGAAAGAGGTTTTGGCCCGGCGGCAGCGCCTCGGCTGACGCGTCTTCTGGCCCTTGATAGGATTTATCCGGTAGATAAGGCGGCAAAGGCGGCTCGACCGGTTCAACCGGCTCTGACACTTCGCCAAGAAAGCATTCCAGCAGCGCCCCTTCAAAACGCCTGGGGTGCAGGCGGGTTGGCGCATTGGTGGAGTAGATATCGGCCCAAACGCAGCCCTTGCCGAGGTTGCCGGACAGGGCCTTGAACCAGAGGGTGCCTTTGAGTTCGATGTCGGGTTTGAGCTGGCAGTGCACCGGGCAAGGCAGGCCATTTAGCGGCAGGTAGAAAGCCGGGCTTTCATGGCCGCTGCGGGCGCTAGTGGCATACACACTGAGGTTGGTCGCGCCTTGCTCCCAATCGATACGCAGCATCAACTGGCCGTCGGCGCTGGTCCAGATGCCAAGGGTGCGGGTCATGCTGCTCTCCTTGAAAAAGGAGGGCCGCTTTCGCGGCCGCTCCGTCAGGCCATGACCACGTTTTCAAGGCTGAAAACAAAGGGGGTGGAGTTGGCGCCTGGACCGCCGCCAGTCACCACCAGATCGGCGCTGGCAATGCCCAGCAAGGAGATCTCGGTGTTGATGTCGGAGATGATGGCCGAGTTCATTACTTCCCCTTCGACGATCTGCGATGCCGCGCCGATCCAGATGGTGGGTTTGAACTGGAACACCGCTTTTTGGCCAGGGGCGACACCGGTTTTGGTGGCCAGCAAGCGCCCGGCTTTCATGATGTTGCAGTTGATGGCGCCTTTGGTGAGGTCGTTGCGCAGCTGCACTTCCTTGCTGGAGGTGCCTGGGCCGGTGAACTGCAGGCGGTGGCCGGAGGTGGTTTGCTGCACGCTGTACATCTGGCCGTTCTCGGCGACGATCTCCGGCATGTAGTTACCGTCGCTGTCGCTGGCGCCCACGCTCATGGTCATGGGGAAGGCGAAGGGGTGGTAATCGCCCTGGCCGCAGTTCTTAATGACCTTCCAGGCCACGTTCAGCTCATCAAAATCGCTGGACACGTTCTTCTGGAAGACAACGAACTCGGAATTGTTGGCGTCATTGCTGTGGTTAACGAAACGCAGTTTGATATCCATGTCTTGCTCCTTGCGGTGAATGAAGCCGGCAACATTTACCGGCCTTGGCTCCGGCATTTCTCGCCCCTGTCAGCATCGGATGATGTTTTCCAGGTGGAAGCGAAAAGGCCCTGAGTCTCTGCCGGCGCCGCCGCCAACCAACAAAATGTCGGCCGAGGCGATGCCGGTAAGTGAAAAATAAGTGGGCTGGGCGCCGGGGTCGGGAAAGTCCCAGGGGCGCCAACTAAGGGCGGTGGTTAAACAAAGGCGGCTTTGGGGCCTTAGCCGCAGCTGCTGGCGCGGCCCAAGGGCCCGGTAGCCTGAGGCTTGGCGGGCCCGATAGAGCCAGGCGCCAAAGCCGGTGTCGCTGCGGTTATCTACCGCTATCTCGCTGCTGTTAGCGGGCGCTTTTTGGCATTGGCGCTGGCCGCTAATCGTCAGCGTTTCCCCCAGGCCAAGCTCGCGGCCCGGGTTGAAGTTACCGTCACCGTCGCTCAGGCAGAGCCTTGGCTCGGCGCTAAATTCAAAAGGGTGATAGCCCCAGTGCGGCAGGCGCTTCACTACCTTCCACGGCAGCGGCGTCATGGCGCCGCCGTCAAAGGCTTCACTTAGCACTACCACCGGTGGCCGGTGATGGTCGCAGTAATTAAACAGGCGAAGGCGGGTCATAACGCACCTCAATGAGAAGGGCTGTGGCAGCCCATGCGATAGCGGCGGCGAATGTTGCCTATCTGGCGGTTGGTCAGCCCAAATTGCGCCACCAGTTCGGCCCGGGATGCGCCGCTACGGCTTTGCTCGACGATGTTCAGATCGCGCTGAATGCGTAAAAGGCTGTCGAGCTTGGGCAGCTCCAGGGTCTCGCCGCAGTAGAGGGCACACAGCTTGCTAAAGGCTTCGTCGCTGATGGCGTCCCAGCGCCGGCCTTTTTGGGCGCCGCGCTTGGGGATATAGCGCTTGGCCCCGCCGTAGTGGGACAGCAGCTGGCGGGTCTGGGAGAACCCTATCAGCCGTATCAGCTCCTGCAACGATTCCGGGAAATAGTCGATGTATTCTTCGATTAAAGCGTCGTCAAAATTCATCGTCTTGCATCCTTGATTAAATTGCCGTCCTGAATGCCGATGTGTTACCGCTGCCACCGAACTTGGGTTTTAAATTACGGGATGGGGAAAAGGAGATAAGGGGGAAACGATTCCCCGCAGCAAAAAGAATGGGAATGTCGGCTGTGGTGAGAATTAAAAAACGATGCTGTTGCGGCAAAGCCGGGAGTAACAGATGGCAGCCTTGGCTTTGCCAGGTAAGGCTGGGCGCGATAGGAGGGCGGCAATGATGTTTTTTCGACGTTTCTGGACTGATGGTGGGATGTTTATTGGTGAAACATAAATATCATCATTACCTGAAAATGATGATTTCAGTACGAAAATGGCAATCGCCCTGTCGTAAATGACAGCTGTCTTTTTTATGGTGGCGAGAAAATTAAAACTGGTCTAGCGAGGGTGGGAATAAAAAAGCCCGCCAAGCGGGCTTTTTTATTTTCAGGAGGCTCTTTTAAGGCTCGCCATATCGATAACAAAACGGTATTTCACGTCGCCTTTTTTCATGCGCTGGTAGGCTTCGTTAATATCCTGCATGGCCAGCATTTCCACATCGCAGCTGATGCCGTGCTCGGCGCAGAAATCCAGCACTTCCTGGGTTTCAGGAATACCGCCGATAAGAGAGCCGGCAATGACCCGGCGTTTCATCACCAGGTTAGCGGTATGCACAGCAGGTTCCAGAGGTTCGATAAGGCCGACCAGGATATGCACCCCGTCATATTTGAGGCAGGTCAGGTAGGGGTTCAAATCGTGCTGCACCGGAATGGTGTCCAGCAGGTAGTTGAAGGTACCGGCAACGGCAGCCATCTGCTCGGGGTCGGTGCTGATCACCACATGGTCGGCGCCTTGTTTTTTGGCTTCGGCCACCTTGCTCTCGGAGCGGGTGAAGATGGTTACTTCAGCGCCCATGGCCTTGGCAAATTTCACGCCCATGTGGCCCAGGCCGCCCATGCCCAGCACCCCTACTTTGTCACCGGCCTTAACGCCAAAGTGTTTCAGCGGGGAATAGGTAGTGATACCGGCGCACAGGATAGGCGCGGCGGCGGAAGGGTCCAGCGCTTCGGGGATGGTCAGCACAAAACGCTCGTGCACCACGATGCTGTCGGAGTAGCCGCCCAGAGTGATGGTGCCGTCGACTTTGTCCACGCCGTTATAGGTGCCGACAAAACCGTTCAGGCAGTACTGCTCCAGGCCATCGTTGCAGGCTTGGCAATGCTTGCACGAGTCCACCATGCAGCCAACGCCGACAATATCGCCCACCTTGAAGCGGCTGACACCGCTACCCACGGCAGTAACGTGGCCGATGATTTCATGGCCCGGCACCACCGGGTAACGGGAGCCGCCCCAGTCGTTCTCGGCGGTGTGGATGTCGGAGTGGCAAACGCCGCAATAATCAATCTCGATGGCCACGTCGTCGGCGCGAAGGGCGCGACGCTCAAAGTTGAAAGGCGCCAGGGATGCGGTGGCGGACTGGGCCGCGTAACCTTTAGCTTGTGCCATAAACAAGGATTCCTTTTTAGCGGAGGAAGGGAAGTGACGGTACTATTTTGCTGGCGCCAAGCCGATTGGGCCATTCTCATTCCTGCGAGTTTTTTGCCAATTTCTCCAAAAGGCGAAACCTGCCCTTAATGGCTGGCGGTAACAGAGGCATAATGGCGGGGCCCAATCTTGCTACGTATCAAGGAACCCAGCTATGGCGGCCTCCCTTATACCGCTTATCACGCCCTTGCTGCAATCTGACCGATCCTCCAAGACGGTGCTGGAGGATGTCACCATCATGCAATGCCGCCGAGCCATTCCCCGCTCGCCGCTTATCTACAGTCCGCCGTGCCTGGTGATCATCGCCCAGGGCCGCAAGATAGGTTACCTGGGAGATCAGGAGTTTCACTACAACCCTGGCCAATATCTGGTGAAAACCCTGCCGCTGCCCTTTGAATGCGAGACCTTTGCCAGTAGCGAGACGCCGCTGCTGGGGCTGTCTGTACGCATTACCCCGGCGCTGCTGGCCGAGCTGGTTAACGAAACCGGCCCCATGGCGGTGACCGAAGGCGACCCAAGCCCGCTGGCCTCGGTACCAATGACCCCGGCCATGCTGGCCGCCGCCGAGCGTTTACTGCAATGTTTGCATTCGCCGCAGGACGCCCGGGTGCTTGGGCAAAGCCGGGTGCGCGAGTTGGTGTACGAGGCGCTCAAAGGCGCTCAGGGCCCGGCGCTTAGGGCCTTGGTGCAGGGCCAGGGCCACTATGCCCGCATTGCCCAGGTGCTGGCGCAGATGTGCGATAACCTGGACGAGGAGATGTCGGTGGAGCAGCTGGCGCGCCTTGCCAACATGAGCCAGTCGAGTTTTCACCAGCATTTTAAGGATGTGGCCCAGTGCTCGCCGCTGCAGTACCTGAAAAAGCTGCGCCTGCTAAAAGCGCAGATGCTGCTTACTCAGGACCTTTTAAACGTCGGCCAGACGGCAAGCGCCGTGGGTTACAAGAGCGTCAACCAGTTCAGCCGCGACTACAAACGCTACTTCGGCACCAACCCCAATACCGAGCGGCGCAGCGCCTGAAAAAAGACCCGCTCAAGGCGGGTCTTTTTTGTCATTGCCAGGGGGCTTTCTTGGCCACAGCAGCGCCAGGTTACCCACAATCACCAGCAGCACGATAAGGGCTATCCACCAGCCGATCATGGTTTGGCCACGTTGGTGACGAAGCGCGCCATCAGCGCATCGAGGCGCGGCACGATGTCTTCATAACCGGCAACCCGGCCATAGCTCAGGGCATCGGCCACCTTATCGGCGCTAAGCCTTGACAGCAGGGGCCCGGCTTGGGGCGCAAAGCTCAAATGCCAGGGCTCGGCCGCCACGCCGCCACGGTCAATATCGTAGGGCAGAAAAAAATCGGCATCGCGAGCATGCTCTGCCAGCCACAGGGCCAGGGCATGTTGGGCGCCGCCCGGCCCGTATTCCTGGGGGGTGAGCCCCAAGGTGTCGCTGCCAAGGGCCTTGGCGCAGTAGACATCAAGGTCCGTGCCCCAGTGATGGCGGCTGGCGCCGGGCAGGGCCGAGAAGCGCAAGATGGCGTCCAGCTTTTGCCCGGCGTCCATGGCGCTAACATCCACGGGCGCGCCGCTGTCGTCATGGACGGGGCGCACGCCCCGCCATTTGCCGGAAAAGATTTGTTCCTGGCGCTCAAAGTCCCGGTAGCTTGAGGCAATGCTCAGCATAAAGCCGTCCTTGGCGGCGGCAGCTTTAAGGGCGTCAAAGGCCTTGGCCGCCGAGGCTGACAACCGCTGGCCACCCAAGTCTTCAAGGTGGCCGACGTAGCGCCCGGTCAGGACCAGATCAGGCCAGGAGTCGCTCGAGAAGGTTTTCATAAATCAGGGCCAGTTTGTCCAGTTCTTCCACGTTGGTGCACTCGTTCACCTTATGGATGGTGGCATTAACAGGACCTAACTCAACCACCTGTGCGCCGGTCGGGGCGATAAAGCGGCCGTCCGAGGTGCCGCCGGAGGTCTCCAGGCGGGTAGGGTGGCCGGTGACCGATTCGATGGCCAACTGCACGGCGCCAAGGAGCGGGCCGGTGTCGGTCAGGAAGGGGGCGCCGTTGAGTTTCCAGGTGAGGTCGTAATCCAGGCCATGGGCGTCGAGGATGCCGGTGACCCGGGCCTTGAGGCTGTCGCTGCTGGACTCGGTGGAGAAACGGAAGTTGAATTTTGCCTCCAACTCGCCTGGCACCACGTTCTCGGCGCCGGTGCCGCTTTGAAGGTTGGAAATTTGAAAGCTGGTGGGGGGGAAGAATTCGTTGCCCTTGTCCCACTCGATACCGGCCAGCTCCGCCAGAGCCGGGGCCGCCAGGTGCACGGGGTTTTTGGCCAGATGCGGGTAGGCCACATGGCCTTGTATCCCTTTCACCCTGAGGTAGCCCGACAGGCTGCCACGGCGGCCGTTTTTCACCACGTCTCCCACCGTTTTAGTGGAGGAGGGCTCGCCGACGATGCACCAGGTGATTTTCTCGTTGCGGGCTTCGAGGGTGTCAATCACCCGCACCGTGCCGTTGATAAAGGGGCCTTCTTCATCGGAGGTGATGAGGTAGGCGATAGAGCCCTTGTGGTTGGGGTGCTTTTTCACGAACCGTTCGGTGGCCACCACCATGGCCGCCAGGCTGCCTTTCATGTCGGCGGCGCCCCGGCCGTGCAGGTAGCCGTCCATCACCGTCGGCTCAAAAGGCGGGGTGTGCCACTGCTCAAGAGGGCCGGTAGGCACCACGTCGGTGTGGCCGGCAAAACAAAACAGCGGGCCGTCGCTGCCGCGGCGGGCCCAGAGGTTGGTGGTGTCTTCAAAGACCATGGACTCAAGGTTAAAGCCCACCGCGGCCAAGCGTTCGCCCATCAGCTGCTGGCAGCCTTCGTCTTCGGGGGTGACCGAGGGGCGGCTGATAAGGTCGGCGGCCAGTTGCAACACGTCGCTCATGGCGCCACCTCAAACAGTTTGGCGTAGCTGTCGGCCTTAAAGCCCAGTTCCAGGCTGCCGTTGGCGGCCAGCAACGGCCTTTTGATCAGAGCCGGGTGGCTTAGCATCAGCTCCAGGGCCTTGTCTTCGGTCAGCGCTTCTTTATCCGCCTCGGGCAGTTGGCGAAAGGTGGTGCCGCGTTTGTTGAGCATGGCTTCCCAGCCCAGTTCCTTGGCCCAGCCTTTGAGCTGTTCTTTACTCAGGCCGTCAATGCGGTAGTCGTGAAACTGGTAGCCGATACTGTTGTCATCGAGCCATTTGCGGGCTTTTTTGATGGTGTCGCAGTTTTTTATGCCGTAGAGGGTGGTCATCTGTGGTTGGGGTCCGATGTGGCTTTTGCCCCATGGTAACAGCTGGGCCGGCGTATCGGTACAGGCACAAAAAAAGCCCCTTGGAGGGGCTTTTTTCAGCGGTAGAGGGTCAGAATAATGTCTTCGCCGCCTTTGACCTTACCGGCCTTTTTACGAATGTGGCGAAAGTCGTCCATGTTGGACACCACCACTGGCGTTAGGATTGAGCGGGCGTGCTCTTGTAAGAAAGCCAGATCGCATTCCAGCACCGGCTCGCCTCGTTTCACCTGTTGGCCTTCCTGGGCCACCCGCACAAAACCTTCGCCTTTTAGCTCGACGGTGTCGATGCCGATATGGACAAAGATCTCCACCCCGTCTTCCGACTCGATGGAAAAGGCATGGTTGGTCTCGAAGATCTTGCCGATGGTGCCGTTAACCGGCGCCACCACTTGATGGGAGCTGGGTTTGATGGCGATGCCATCGCCGACGATCTTATCGGCAAAGACCACATCGGGTACGGCTTCGATATCCACCAACTCACCGCTGACCGGTGCCGTGATGTCGATGCCGTCCCCTTGCGGGCCGTCGCCCAGTAACTGTTTGAGCTTGTCCAGTAGCCCCATAGTTGCCTACGTCGTTAACGTTTTTTCCAAGCTTATCATGCTTTTTGTAAAAGCGTGCTCAGTTCACTGACGGAACGGGCGGCCAGCAGGGCCTGGCGCTCGGGCACTAAAAGCGGGTCCATCAGCCGCTGGCGAATGTGCGCCAGGGCGCCGGCTTGCATAGAGAGGCCATCAATGCCAAGGCTCAGCCACAGTGGCAGGTAATCGGGGTTGGCGGCCAGCTCCCCGCAAAGGGTCACGGCCAGACCTTTGGGGCGAGCGGCGTCCACCACCAGCGCCATCAGTCTAACGAGAGCCGGCGACACCGCATTGAGGCGGTCGGCTACCCGGGGGTTGTCGCGGTCTACCGCCAAGGTGTATTGGGCCAGATCGTTAGAGCCGATGGAGAAAAAATCCAGCTCTTCGGCCAGCACATCGGCCAGCATCGCCGCCGAAGGCGTTTCGACCATGGTGCCAAGCTCTGGCGCTGCCACCTCAAGCTCGGCCGCCAGGGCGTGGAGCCGGGCCTTGACCGCCAACACTTCCTCCAATTCGGTGACCATGGGCACCATGATGCGGATGCAATACTGGCGGGAGACTTCCAGCAGCGCTTTGAGCTGGGTGTCTAAGAGCTCGGGTTGGTCCAGCAGCACCCTTATGCCGTGCCAGCCAAGGGCCGGGTTGGGCTCGGAGCCTTTATTGAGCCAGGGCAGGGGCTTGTCGCCGCCGGCGTCCAGCAACCGGAAGGTAACCGGTGCCGGGGCGCACTCGCGGGCGATGTGGCTGTAAATCTGAATTTGCCGCTCCAGGCTCGGCGCCTGTTGGCGGCTGGGAAAGAGCAGCTCGGTGCGGCAAAGCCCCACTTCTCTTGCGCCGCAGCGGCTCACCTGGCGCGCTTCCACCAGGGTCGAGATATTGGCTGCCAGGCGAATGGGCGATGCGGTGGGGATCACTTCGGCGCAGCCGTCCTGGCTTTCGACATGGGCGGTGGGAAAGTCCGGCAGCGGGTCGTCCAGGTACAAAAGCCCCTGGTCGCCATCAATGGCCACCCAGTCGCCGTCACTGACCTTATCCAGCACGTTGCAACCGGCCAGGGCCGGAATGCCGTAAGCCCGGGCCAAAATGGCGGCATGGGCGTGGCGGCCTCCTTTGCGGGTGACGATACCCAGCAGTTTGTCGTTATCCAGCAAGGTGAGCTGGGCCGGGTAAAGCTCGTCGGCCAGCAAAATGACCGGGTGTTCAAGAAGGATGTGGTCTGGGGGCACCCGGCCTTGCAGCAGGTGCACCAGGCGACCGGCCAGTTCCCGAAGGTCGGCGGCCCGCTCGGCCAGGTAGTCGTCGCCGATATTGACCAGGGTGCGGGCCTGCTCGTTCAGCACGTGATAAACGGCGGCCTCGGCTCGGGCGCGCTTTTTAAAGATTTGGGTTTTAACTTCGTCGATAAGCTCAGGATCGGTCACCAACAGGTGCAGGCCCACAAAGAGGGCAGCGATGTCGTCACCGAGCTTTTCCTGGGCTTGTTGGTGCAGTTTTTCAAGTTGGGTTTCGGCAAGGGCCAGGGCCTCTTCGAACCGGTGCCACTCGCTATGGTGCTGGCCAGCCTTGGCGGGAGTGAAATCCAGGCGAAGGTCTTGCCCTGGCAGGGTCAGCACCGGCCCTTTGATTTTGCCGCTGCTGACACTGATGCCTTTAATGCTGGCCGTCATTGAATTGTTCCAGCCACTGTTGCAGGTCTTTTATGGCGCTACAGGCATCATCGCCCTCGGCGCAAAGCTCGATGGTGGCGCCGCTTACCAGCGGCAGTTTTTGCAGGGCAAACAGGCTTTTAGCGCTGGCTTGCAGGCCGCCACACTTAACGGTGATGTCGGCGCCATAACGCCGCGCCATGGCTACCAGCAAGGCCGCCGGGCGGGTATGGAGGCCATGGGGGGCCAGGATAGTAATGCAACAGCTTTCCATCGGTGTCCTACAACGGCTTTGACCCTGGCAGATTACCATCAAGGCAAATGGTCGCCAACTGCCGCGAAACCCGGTGCATCTGCACCTTTCTTCTTAAAAAAGAAAAGGGGCCAAAGGCCCCTTTTTTCAGTGGGTTAGCATTAGAAGTGGTAGCTGCCGCGCAGGTACCAGCGCATGCCGTCACTGTTAACAGGGGAGCCGCCAGGGTACTTCTGGCCGGTTCCTTCGCCGTAGAGGGTCTTGTCCGGGTAGGTATCGAACAGGTTCTCGACCCCGGCGGTCAGGCTGAAGTCGGAGGTGGCCATCCAGGTTGCAGAAGCGTCCACCACCACTTCAGAGCCAAAGGTCTGATATTGCTGGTCGGTGGCGTTCTTCCACTTGCTGTAGTAGCGGGCACCCACATCGAAACGGTAGACGTCGATGCTGTGGCTGACGTTGAGGTTGACCCGGGTTTTGGGCAACTGGTTCTCAAGGTCGGCCTTACGGTCGGCGTCCACTACCCGGTCATCCTTGATCTTGGTGACTTCGGTTTTGTTGTAGTTACCGCCCAGGCTGATGGTGGTATCGCCCCAGTCGCTGGTGAGGTTGTAGGTCATGACCAAATCCACGCCCTGGGTTTTGGTGTCAAAGGCGTTGGTAAAGAAGCGAATTTGCCCGTAGTCGGCGGCGCTGGCGATACCGGAGGCAACCAGTTGGGCGCGGGTGGCATCGTCGATATCAATAGAAGAGGAGATACCGATACGGTCACGCACGTCGATACGGTACACGTCGATGGTGGCGGTCAAGTCCGGGGTGATGGTCCAGCCGGCGCCCAGGGTGTAGTTGGTGGATTTTTCCGGCTTCAGGGCCCGGCCACCGAAGAACTCGGAAATAGGGTTGGTGGGCGGAATGGTACCCACGGCCACCGGGGTTGGGTCGTCACCGATAAAGGTGGTGGCCACGTTGGTGGTGTGGGATTGGCCCGGGGTCGGGGCGCGGAAGCCTGAGCTAACGGTGCCGCGCAGCACGAAGCTGTCGGTCAGGTTATAACGGGCGGAGAGTTTGCCGTTGGTGGTGTCACCAAAGTCGGAGAACTTCTCGTAGCGCCCGGCCAGGCCCAGCATCAAGTCCATGCTGACATCCCATTCCATGTCCACGTAGCCGGCGTAGTTGGAGCGGGTCCATTCGCCGGTCTGGGTGGGGTCGTAGCCTGGGAAGCCGTTGGAGCCGATACCGAGGTAGGAGTAAGGCCCAATTTCCCAGGAGGCCTGGTCGCCACTCATGATGGCGTAGGTTTCATCCCGGTATTCGGCGCCGAAGGCCACGTTCAATGAGCCGATGGGGTAGTTGAAGTCGGCGTTTAGGTTTTTCTCGGTCTGTTGCAGGGTCCCCGGGTTGAAGCTGGTGGGGGAGTCCGGCCCCAAAGAGGGGTTGATGGTGTTGTGCAGGAAGTACTCGATGCGGTTACGGCCAAAGCTGCCGGAGATATCATAGGTCAGGTCATCAGAGATGGAAGCCAGGGTCCCTTTGACGCCGGCCACTTGGCTGAAGTCATAGATATCAGCCCCGAAGCTCGGGGTAAAGCCGCCTGGGAACCACTGCAGGAAGTTAAAGGTGGAGCCGTCAGGGGTGGTGATGTCGGTAAAGAAATCACGGTCCAGGTTACGGTAGTAAAAACCGCCTTCGGAGTTGGCGTCGGAGTAGTTACCGAACAGATACAGGGTATCGCTTGGGGAGAATTCCAAGCCGAAGTTCCACACCAGACGCTTGGATTTGCTGCGCGGGGTACCCCAGGTCATGGCCGGGTCCGGCACCCCTTCGATACCGGCATCGATATAGCTTTGGGCATCGGGGCGCTGGTCGGCACGCACGGTGCGGTCACGCTGGGTGATTTCGGCAGTGACGTTCAAGAAACCTTTCTCGGTCATCTCCCGGCCGTAGTTGGCGGAGAATTTCCATTCGTCGCCGTCACCCTCGGAGGTAGAGCCGTATTGCGCCTGGGTTTCCAGGCCGTTGGTGTCGGAGCGCAGCACGAAGTTCATTACCCCGGCGATGGCATCCGAGCCGTACTGGGCCGAGGCGCCGTCACGCAGCACGTCGAGGCGGCCAAGGGCCAGGCTGGGGATGTTGGCGGTGTCCGGCGCCTGGGCACCCTGGGACAGTGAACCGCCCCCCAGTTGCACCAGGGCCGAGCGATGGAAGCGTTTGCCATTGACCAGCACCAGGGTTTCATCCGGTGGCAGGCCTCGCATGTTGGCCGGTCGGACAAAGGAGCTACCGTCGCTGATGGGCTGGGTAGGGATGTTGAAAGAGGGCACCAGTTTGCGCAGCACTTCACCCAGGTCGGTGTCGCCAGGGCCACGCAAGTCTTTGGCGGAGAAGATATCCACCGGCGCTGCAGAATCCGCGGCAGTGCGGCCTGCTACCCGTGAACCGGTGATGGCAATGACTTCAGTGTCTTCGCCTTTGGCGGCAGCGTCGTCCTCGTCTGCCATTGCCACTGAAACATTGCTCAAGGCCATTACCACAGCAAGAGAAATCAGATCTCTTTTCTGCTTAAAGGCATTTTTATCTTTAGTCATAATTGTCCGCCCTCATTTAAAAGATGCACATCTTCAACAGAGCCGGAAC